>JBHHVX010000020.1:0-36337 GCA_046754505.1 Phycisphaerae bacterium
GCTGTGCCGAGAATCCCTTCTCGGCACGTCCGTTAAGAGGATTCCCATCCTCTGCAGTCTTGCAGCACGGCGGAACCCACCCTGCCGCGCCGCAGCGACAGGGGACGCCATTCCCATGGGAGATGGGACCGAGAAGGGAGTCTCGGTCCAGCACGCGAGGGGAGTCTCGGTCCAGCACGCTACACCGGCGGGACGCCGATGCTCCCCGAAAATTGACGCGTGACGCTGCTCTAGTCGCCGTCGCTCCGCTCGCCGCTCAGGTAGGCGATGAAGTCCGCCTTCGTCAGCACGCCCACCGGCTGGTCGCCCTCGCGGACGATGATGGCCGACGAGCCGAGCGAGAGGGCCTTGAAACCCTTCTCGATGCCGGTCGCGCGATCCATCTTCGGAAACGGCCGGCCCATGAACTCGCTGACCGGCTTGTGTTGGATATCGACGTGATCAAAAACGAGTTGCATCGCCGTCGTCTCCTGGATCGAGCCGACCATCTGCCCGTCATCACCCTCCACGGGCACCTGCGAGATGTCGTTGTCGCGCATGAGCCGGATCGCCGTGCGGACGCAGTCGTTTTTCTTGACGGTGATCAGGGCGGCCACGGCGCCCTTGCGGTCGAGGACGTCGCCCAGCGTCATGCCGTGACCCGGCGGCGCCAGGTAGCCGTGGCTTTGCATCCACTCGTCGTTGAAGATCTTGCTCAGATATCCGCGGCCGCCGTCCGGCAGGAGCACCACGACGAGCTTGTCCTTCGGCATCCGCGCCGCGACCCGCAGGGCGGCGCAGACCGCCGTGCCCGCCGAACCCCCGGCGAGAATCCCCTCCTCGGCCGAGAGCCGCCGGGCCATCAGGAATGATTCCTTGTCCGACACGTTGAGCACTTCGTCGACGATCTTGAGATTCACCGTCCGCGGCACGAAGTCTTCGCCGATGCCCTCGACCTGATACGACTTGGGCATGGCGCCCGGGGTATAGATCGAACCTTCGGGGTCGGCGCCGATGATCTGGATGGCCGGGTTCTTCTCCTTGAGGTACCGCGCCGTGCCGCTGATCGTCCCGCCCGTGCCGATGCCCGCGACGAAGCAGTCGATCTTTCCGTCCGTCTGTTCCCAGATTTCCGGGCCGGTCGAATGGTAGTGGGCCTCGGGGTTGTCGGGATTGTCGAACTGATTGGGCTGATACGCCCCGGGGATTTCCGCGGTCAGGCGATTGGCGACGCTGTAATAGCTCTCCGGGCTGTTGGCCGCCACGGTCGGCACGGTGACCGTCTCCGCCCCCCAGGCCCGCAGCAGGGCGAACTTCTCGGGGGCCATCTTGTCGGGCATCACGAGAATGCAGCGATAGCCCTTGATGGCGGCGGCCATGGCGAGGGCGGCGCCGGTGTTGCCGCTGGTCGGCTCGATGATCGTGCCGCCGGGCTTGAGCCTGCCGGCCTTCTCGGCCTCGTCGAGCATCCGCAGGGCGGGGCGATCCTTCACCGAACCGCCGGGGTTCATGTATTCGACCTTGGCCGCGACGGTGCAGGCGATGCCCGCGGTCACCTTCCGCAGCCGTACCAGCGGGGTGTGGCCGACGAGTTCAAGGATAGTGTCGTAAATCTGCATGGGTGTGTGATTCCAAATGTCGCGGGCTACCGGCCAAGGCCGACCGCCCGCATGGATCGAATGAAGACACTTCGGGTGTCTCAAGACCATCCTAACGCCCCGTGGCGACAATGTCGAGGCGCGTGTGCCGGAATCGGACACTCACGGATATTTGCGATTTCAGGAGGAGTACGTTGCTTGCGACGGGGGCCACGGAGAGGCACGGACGAGACATCGTGAGCACGGCCACGGGTAGCTGACGCACCATTCGGTAAACGGGGGCGACGACACGCATAGTGGGCATAGGCCACGCGGCAGTGGTATTATCGGGTACGTCGCGGTATGGACCGGTGGGGCGTTTGGACCGACGGTTAGGAGAGGCGGCGACCGGCGCACGCGCCGCCAGACACGGAACCCGAGGAGTCTCATGCCCGGACATCGATACGCACTGGGAGTCGTGGGAACCGGCCATATCGCGATGGTCATCCTGCGCCGGCTGATCGCGAGCGAGTACCTGAGCGGCGACCGCGTCATCGTGGCGCCCTCGCGATCTCTGACAAAGCACCCACTCGACGTGGCGGTGGCCTTCGACAACGCCGGCGTCGTCCGCGGTTCACGGCTGATCATGCTCTCGGTGACGCCACAGTCGTTCGGCGAGGCGGCGGTCTCGATCCGCGACGCCGTGGCGGGCGACCACGTGTTCATCAGTGTGATGGCGGGCGTCCCGACCGAACGCGTCGCGGAAGCGCTCGGTGGCCACTCGGTGCGTGTGGTCCGCGCAATGCCCAATCTGCCATTCGAGCTGGGCCGCGGTGTGACGGGCATTTATCGTGGGCGGCACGCTACCCTGGACGACATGGAAGAGGTCCGGCACCTGTTCGGCGCCGGCGGCGAGACCGTCGAGGTCCACGAGGAGAACCTGATGGACGCCGTCACAGCGGTCGCCGGGTCCGGGCCGGCTTATTTCTATTATTTCGTCGAGATGATGACGGCCGGGGGGATCGCCGCCGGGCTTAAGAAAGAGGACGCCCAGGTCCTCGCCGCCCATGCCTGCGTCGGCGCGGGCGCGATGCTGCTGCAGAGCGAGGCCTCTCCCGCAGAGCTGCGTGCGGCCGTGACGAGTCCCGGCGGCACGACCGAGGCCGCCATGGAAAAGCTGCGAGCGAGCCGCGTGGCCGGCCACATCGGAGACGCCGTGGTCGCCGCGTTTCGCCGTAGTCAGGAACTGGGGCGAAAGGCCGCGTCAGGCCCCGAGGGCGGATGACGCCGGCGCCGAGCCGCGGGCAAAGCGGAATCACACTTCTTATGAAATGCGTCAAGGCGGTCGGCAACGGCGTAGAAATCCTGATCAAGGCCGTTCCCGGCGCGTCGCGGGATCGGATCGTCGGCCCTCTCGGCGACGCCATCAAGATTCAGGTGTCGGCGGCGCCCGAGCGTGGCAAGGCCAATGCCGCAATCGAGAAGCTCCTCGCGGCCGCCCTTGGCGTCAGCCCGAGGGACGTCGCGGTGACCAAGGGCCACGGCCATCCACGAAAGACCGTCTCGGTCCGGGACGTCACCGCCGCCAATGTCCGGGCCAAACTGGGCCTGTCGGGCTGACCCTCTTGAAAAAACGCCGTACACATGGTACAATGTCCGCAATAGGGGCTTGGTGTAGGATTCCCCGGCACGGGCGAGCCAGGGGTCGGAGGGAGGCGGGAACATGTTCACACGGCGTTCGTTTCTTCAGTCGGGGCTGAGCGCGGCGGCGCTAGGCGTCCTCTCGCGCCGAGGGCTGAGCCTGACGGTGCCCGCCGGCACGGGGATCGTGCCGCCGGTGGTCCCTCTGCGGGAATCGGCGCCTTTCGCGCCGATCCCGACGAACCCGACCTCGGTCATGGTGGACGGCTTGCCCTTCTCTGACTGGTATACGGGTGACGATTTTCGACACAATGCCGACATACCTTTCCACGGAAATGAGCGGTGCTTCCACGGCGGCCTGCCGCCCGCGCCGACGGAGGACGTCGACGTCGCCGTCGTCGGAGGCGGCATCTCCGGGCTTTCAACGGCCTATCTACTGCGGAATCATCGTCCCGTCGTGTTTGAACTCCACAATCGATTCGGCGGCGCGGCCCAGGGCGAGTTCTGGGGGGACACGCACTACTCTCTCGGAAACGCCTACGTGATTACGCCCGACGCAGGCAGCTTCCTCGAAAACCTCTATCGCGAGCTGGGCCTGGACAAGGTCGTCCGCGTCAACGAGGGCGAATTCGAGTTCGAGACTCACGGGCAGATCATCACCGACCTTTTCGGCCCGACCGGGCCGACGCCCGCGGACGCCCGGGCCTTCGCGCGATACCGCGAGATCGTCCTGAACATGGCCAATGTCGACTATCCCGACATCCCACTGCCAACCGGCAAGGACAACCAGTGGATTCTCGATCTCGATCGCAAGACCTTTCGCCAGGACATCGAAGAACAGATGAAGATGCCGGTCCCCGCCCGGCTGGCGGCGGCGATTCAGGCCTATTGTTATTCGTCGTTCGCGGCGGGCTGGGAGGAAATCTCCGCCGCAAGCGGCTGGAACTTCCTGGCTGCGGAGGAATACGGGCGCTGGGTGTTCCCGGGCGGCACCCCCTATATGGCGACCCAATTCTGGAACGCCCTGGCGAAACTGGACGCGGGCCAACCCGTGCCACGGCTTCGAGCGGGAACCCGGGTCGTCGACGTCCGTCTCGCTGTCAATGACCGGGTTCAGGTGACCTACACCGGCGCGGACGGCAAGTGCCGATCGCTGCTGGCAAAATGCGTCGCCATGTGCTGCCCGAAAATGGTTTGCAAAAACGTCATCCACGACATTCAATCCATCGATCCTCCCAAGTTCGCAGCGATGGACCATTTGCGCTACCGGGCCTATGTCGTGGTCAATGTCCTGCTGCACCAGCCCGTCAGGACGGATTTCTATGACGTCTTTCTTCTTGGGGACGGCGCCTTCGCGATGAGCGAGCCACAGGCCCAGGCCGATTCACGCGTGATCGACATGCTCAGCGGCCATTACGCCCGAAAGAAGGACTCGCCCAGCGGCGTGCTGACCCTCTACTGGCCGCTGCCGTTCGACTTCGGACGGTGGACCCTCTTGACCGAGCCGTCCTGGCAGGACTATTCAGCCGCTGTCGTGCCACAGATACGGTCGATGTTGCGGATGCTCCACCTCGGTCCGGAGGCCGTCACCCAAGTCCGCATGACGCGATGGGGCCATGCCATGCCGATCGCCCAGCCGAACCTCATGGCCGACGGCGTCATCGACCACCTCCGGCGCCCGATCGGGAACAAGATCTTCTTTATTCATCAGGACAACTGGGCCCTCCCGGCCGTCGAAAACTGCCTCCTGGACGCCGAGATCTTCGTGCCGCATATCAGCGCGGCGCTGTGATGCCGGGCCTTTCCCGGACCGGAGACCGGATCCCATCCCGGCGCGCGAGCCTTGACGGCGTGCAGGGATACTGTCCCAAAACCAATGCATCTGTCCATCATCCACCCGCGCCTTCCGCTGGGCGCGGCGTACAATGGTCCGCGACACGGGCCGGTCACGGAGCCGGCCGTCCATCGATTCTTCGGAGTGTTCAAGAAAGGGAAGGCGAGATGAACTTGAAACTGCGCATTCTGGTCGGGATAGTGACGATTGCCGGCGCGTCGGCGCTGGTGACGAACCAGGTGGTCTCCCAGGACAAGAACAAGCCAAAGGCTGGCGACCAGGGAATGCGAGGCCCCGCCGAAATGGCCCGGATGATGGCCGAATATGCGAAACTGTCTCAGCCGGGTGAACACCACAAGCGCCTCAATCAGTTCGTCGGAAAGTGGAAGCTGAAGACGAAAATGTGGATGGCCGGCCCCGACGCGCCGCCGAGCGTGTCCGAGGGAACGGCTACGGTCAAGTGGATCATGGGCGGGCGCTATCTGACGGAAGAGGTCAACTCCGAGATGGACATGGGGCCGATGGGCAAGCAACCGTTCGAGGGATTCGGCCTGACCGGTTACGACAATGTTCGCAATCTCTACACAAGCGTCTGGATCGACAGCATGGGCACGCAGATGATGATCTCGAAAGGGACGCGGCACCCCGGCACCGGTCTCTTCACGTACTATGGCGAGATGGACGAGCCGGCCCTCAAGATGTACGGTCGAGCGGTCAAGTGGGTGGTTCGCGTCATCAACGACGACAAGCACGTCGGCGAGATGTACGACCTCGCCGTCGCGGACGACTACAAGGTGTTCGAGATCGAATACGAGCGGGTAAAGGAGATTAACCTTTTCAAGCCGTAACCGGAATCAGGCATGGCGGCACGAACCAGGCCGACGGCTTGTTCCATACCAACTGGGTCTATCGTCTTCCGCCGAGCAGGCCGGAGCGAAGCAGGAAGTAGAGCAGTTGGAGGACGGCGGTGATGGTCGCCGCAACATAGGTCATGGCGGCGGCGTTCAACACTTTGGCCACCGCCGGCTCTTCGGCCTGCGTGATGATCCCGTTGGCGAGCAGGACTTGGCGCGCCCGCGTGCTGGCGTTGAACTCGACCGGCAGGTTGATCAACTGAAAGAGCACAACCATCGAGAAAAGCAGCAGGCCGGCCACGACCAGGCCCGTCAGGTGCATGAACATCCCGGCAATCAGCAGAATCCACGACAGGTTGCTGCCCAGGCTCGCCATGGGCACGATGCCGTTTCGCAGGGCGAGTGGGGCATAGCGGGCCTGATGTTGAAGGGCGTGCCCCGCCTCGTGGGCCGCGATGCCCACGGCGGCCAGGGTGCGCCCCTGGTACACATCGGGGCTGAGACGCAGGGTGCGTGCTCGAGGATCGTAGTGGTCCCCCAGGAAGCCGCCCCGCGTCGGCTCGATGCCCACGTCATGCAAACCGTTGCCTTGGAGGATGCGCTCGGCGGCCTCGGCACCGCTCAATCCGCTCTGGGGCCGCAGACGCTTGGCCGCCGCGAAACTGGATTTGACCTTGCACTGCGCCCAGACCGCGATCAACATGCCGGGGGCAAGGAACAGAAGATAGACTGGATCAAAGAACAACATTAGGGCACCTCACTTTTCGTGGCGGTCTTCATGTCTTTCGCCCGCCGCCGTTTCCTACTCGGCCGGCTTCGCGAACCCAGAGGATCGGACGTCTCCGCACCCAGTCAGAGGATAGTCACGCGATCCCGCGGGTCAACGAACGGCAGGACGACACCAACGATTTCACCGCCATATCCTCGGCCGGCCGCGTGCATGACAGATTCGGCGTGCGATCGCCCGGACGGACCTCGTAGCGTCGGGCCCCCGTGCCCGACGTCGGCGGAAGCGAGGCCACTGGGCCGGTCACGTCTTCCACCGGGGGCCGACGCCACAGCCGCTCATCGAATCCACCTGAACTGTCATGAACACCAGCACGCCGGGGGTCGTAATCTTGCGGAAGGCCGAACCGGGCATAAGATTGACAGTGTGACGCCGATACTCACGGTAGAGCGGCAGCGACCGACTGCTGACCCGCTTGCAGTAGACGAAACGACCTCGCATTTTTTCCGCGCACCGGAGAAGGGACCCGGACCATGAAGACCAGGTTTTTCCGAAACGCCGCGTTGTTGTCGGCCGCCGCCCTGCTCAGCGGGCTTGCGGCGTGCGACTCATTCACCCTGACGCTGACCTTCGTAACGCCGGAGCAAGCGAAATCGGTGGACACCCAGACCGTCGCCCTGCCCGACGGAGCGCGGGTGGTCATCAACAATGACACCGGAAGCACCCGCATCTCGGTCGACCCGGCGGCCACCGAGGCGACGGTCCAGATCACGAAAGTGGCGTTTGGAGAGGACCAGGCGGCCGCCGACGACCTGCTGAGTCAGATCGTCGTCACAATGACGCCGCCCACGCCGGAAGACAACACGCTTCGAATCGACGCACCCCGTCCGCCCCAAGCCACCGGCAACAGCCAGGACTTTCAGGCCAGCCTGGTCAACGACGAACTCAACGTCACGGCGATCCTGGGCGGCAATCTCGTGTCGACCGTCCGCCTGCGAATCACCCTGCCGCCCGGGCACGGCGTGGACGTCACGCAACAAACTGGCTATGTCCGAGCGACCGATCTCGACACCGACAGCACGCTTCAGACCGACAATGGTTCGGTGCGTGTGACGGACGCGACCACGGCCGTCACCGTGCGGACAGACAACGGCTCGGTCGACATTGAAGATCACGCCGGATCGCTGGACGTCCGCACGGACAACGGCCGCGTCCGGATCCAGGTGCGGAGCCTTGCGCCGGATCAGCAAATCCTTGCCCGGACGGACAATGGCTTCATTTCGATTGAGCTGCCGCGAGACATCGACGCCGAACTCTCTGCAATGACCGACAACGGAGCCGTGCGGCTCGACATTCAGGCATTCGACCTGGTGAATAATCTCAGCGCGACGCGGCGGTCCGTGTCGGCCACGCTGAATGCCGGCGGCCCGAGGATCGACCTCAACACGGACAACGGGGTCATCGGAATCGAGTCGCGATAGGCCGGCGCGGTCTCCATGTGGTGCTTGCCGCCGTTGCGGCCGACCGGCATGATGGAGACATGCCACGACAACCGCGCAAACAAACGCACGCAGGGCCGACGGGCGCGCCACCGCCGGAGGGCGCACGGTCACCCTGGGTGCGCCTGCGGTCGGCTCGGTCTCACCCGTTTATCTATAGACGCATGCTCGGTCAGGTCGACCCGGCGGCCCGCCCCGGGGACGTGGTCGCCGTCTACGACAAGAGCGGCTTGCTGTTCGGGCAGGCACTCTTCAATCCTCGTTCGCAAATCGTCCTTCGTATGTTGACATGGGGCGATACTCCGGCGGATGACACCTTCTGGAACGGCGCCATCGCCCGCGCCCTCGTGCTCCGGCGCGACCTACACCTCGACGAGATCACCGACGCCTACCGGCTGATCCATGCGGAAGGCGACGGCCTCAGCGGTCTGATCGTCGAGCGCTACGCGGATTGCCTCGTGTTCGAGGTGTTCTCGCTCGGCATGTTCCAGCGCTACGCACACCTCGCGACGATCCTCAAAGATTCGCTGGGTGCGCCCACGCGACCGGACCGCCCGACGACAGCCAATGCGCAGTGGCGGGTGGTCTTGCGAGCCGACGCCCGGACCACTCAGATCGAAGGGTTCCGCCCTCCGCCCGCAGAACCCGTTGGGAATGTCACGATCCGAGAGCACGGCATCCGCTATCAGGTCGATGTCGTCTCGGGACACAAGACCGGGTTCTTCTGCGATCAGCGGGACAACCGGGCGCGCTTCGCGGAGCTATGTCGTGACGCCAGAGTGCTGGACGTGTGCTGTTATACCGGTGGATTCGGTCTGTGTGCGAAGGTCCTGGGGCAAGCCAAGGATGTTACGTCTGTCGACATAGACGACGCGGCCCTGGCGTTGGCTCGGCGCAACGTGAACCTGAACGGCGCCCGCGTCCAGCTCGTGCGATCCGACGCGTTTGTCTATCTGCGGCAGATGATCGAGAACGGCCGCCAATACGACGCGGTCGTCCTCGATCCACCGAAGTTGGCGACCACCCGGGACGACATCGACGACGCCCTCCGAAAATATCACGACCTGAACCACCTGGCAGCCCACCTCGTTCGGCCGGCCGGTGTGCTGCTGTCATGTAGTTGCAGCGGTCTGGTCCCGCCCGCACGTTTCACGGAGACCGTCCATCATGCCATCCGCCATGCGGGCCGTACCGCACAGCTATTTGACCACACCGGCGCCGCGCCCGACCACCCGGTCATGCTCAACTGCCCGGAATCGGCCTATCTCAAGGCCCTGTGGCTGCGAATATTGTGAAGACCCGCCTCCCCCGGATTCCTCACCGCAGGTCAAGACGGGCCGCCAATATCCTGCAGCGCCGCCGGTTGTAGGCGACGCAGCGAGGCGCTGTGCGCGACTGCGTCGAGGACAAGCCCCGACGCTATCCATGAAAGGCATTGTCAGGTCAAGGGCAGACTGTCCGCACATTCAGCCGGCGGGCCGCTGAAACCTGAGAAAGTAGTTTCTCTTCAGACCCGGCACCGCTTCCGTCGAGACGAATTCAAAACCGTCGGACTGGATCTCCTTCGTGACTTGATCCTGACCCGCTCGGACATGCTTGCGGACCCAGTCGTCCGCCGCGTCGCCTTCGCGGTCGAAGTCGATGAGGATGAGTTGTCCGCCGGGGCGAAGGGCGCGGCGAATCGTCCGCATGTAGGTCCGCGGGTATTCGAAGTGGTGATAGGTGTCGCAGATGAAAGCGACATCGATGGACTCCGCCGGCAGGTCGACCGAGTCATCGCGGCAGCGAACCGTCACGACCTGATCGAGACCGGCGGCCTCGGCTTGTTTCTTGATGTGTTGAAGGAACCGCGGCGCGATGTCGACGGCGTAGACGCGACCGGCAGGGCCGACAGCCTCTGCGAAAAGCTGAATGAACAACCCGGTGCCGGCGCCGATGTCGGCCACGGCTCCCCGGGGACGCAGTCCGACGGCATGGGCGATCTCTTTGCGAAGCCTGAATATCTCTCGGCTTTCCACCTCAAACCGGCTGACCCACTCGTCGACCTGCAGATCAGGATCTTTGAATCGGTCGTTCAGGCCGGGCCGGACGTTGGCCTCGTGCGCCCCGCCGATGCAGCCCAGCAAGAGACAGACTCCCGGCGCCAGCACCGGCAGGAATCGACCGTTCTTCCACATGGGTTATTTCTCCTTGAGTTCCAGGGCGCCGTTCCAATCATCGTCGGGCGGAAACCTCTTGTGTTCCTGACAGGCCTCGATGTAGCGGGCGGCACCGGCGTCGTCAGGCTTCCGGGCGAGCAACCGGGTAAAGTGCACGATGCAATCGTCCCATTTCCTATTCTTATATATTTCTACGCCGGCCTCGAATCGTTTAATATACGCATGCTGCCCTTCGGCCAGTTCGCCCTTGCGACAGACGATCTCGAACACGGGAACGGTAAGAGTCTTTCCCTTGACTTGGAGATCGGCGAGATATCGAAATTCGTAGGCGTCTTCGACCTGGCGCCGCGTGGTGTCGGAGATCATGATGCCGGTTCCGAAGACCTTGTTGGCCGGCTCGAGACGGGCGGCCAGATTCACCGTATCGCCGATGACCGTGTAGTCGGCCTTCAACTCCGATCCGAAATCCCCGTTCTTACAGACGCCGGTGGCCAGCCCGGCCCGCATCCGGAGCCTTTGAAAAACCGCGGCGCCCGGCCCGCGGGCTTGTTCGGACTTCAGATCTTCCAAGGCTTGCATGGCATCCAGGGCGGTGGTGCAGGCGTTCGCGGCGTGGTCGGCCTGCGGATCGACGGAGGCGTTAAAGAACGCCATGATGCCGTCGCCCATGAACTTGTTGATCAGACCCCGCCGCCGCCAGATCACCTCGGACATCCTCTCCAGATAGGTGTTCAGCACATACTGGATGGTCTCGTCATCTTCCTGTTCGCTCAGCGTCGTGAAGGCGGCCAGATCCGTAAACAGACAGGTCACTTCGCGCGACTGAACGCTCTTGAAGAGCCGGGCGGCCTCCGGGCTTTCGGCGATCCGGGCAGCAATCGCCGGAGACGTGTATTGCCCGAGCTGCTTGGAAAAAAAGCGCCGTTCGCGTTCGGCGGTAAGCTGTCGAAACAGGGTCACCATCGCCCAGGTGACGAATGAACTGACCAGGACCGCGCCCAGGGTGACCCACTCGTCGTAGCGCGCGAACACCACGTATATATCGACCAGCGTGTAGACCGTCATGATTCCGAGCGTGAGCACAAGCGTCCGTCGCGGGCCGCCGGTTGCAGTCAGACCCGCGATGATTGTGCCGATCAGAAACACGATGGCGACTTCCACGGCCCGCGACGCCCGTGCCACCGGTCGCTTCTGAAGAAGGGTGTTCAGCATGTGGGCGTGGCACATCACGCCATTGGTGATCGGGTCGATCGGCGTGGAAACAATGTCTCCCAACGCCGTGGCGGCGTAGCCCAGAAACACGATCTTGTCGCTGATCCGGCCGGCCAGCTCTTTCTGCAACACAAGGACCGACGCCCGGAGGCGCTCGTTCGCCGCCCGTCGCGCGGGAATCTCCTCTGACAGGATCTGTTCCGCATGGAGGAAGGCCTTTGCGTCAGGATCGGTCCGCCGCTCGGACACCGACATCTCCTCGCGGATGTCGCTGCAGGTCAACTCGACCATCCCCGCGGCCTCGGTATGGGATCGTTCGATCTGTTCGCGAAGCGCGCTCAATTCCGCTGCCATGTCGTCGAACGCGGGCAACGCGTCGCGCTGTTCCAGCCGCGCTTGATGAATCGCGCGCGCCAAGTCATTCGCGCGATGAACCGCCGTGCGATAGGCCTCATCGCGCCCGCCCCGCGCGATCCCAACGACCTCTGCATATCGCAACTGGATGGCCGTTTCGTTGTCCCGCATCTTCCGGCGGGCATCGACGATAGCCCAGGGCTTGGCAGCGGAGATGTGCGGAAAGTCCCGCCCATCACGCCAATACTTCGCATCCCTGGCCCAGTTGATGACAGCCTGCCCGTTCCGATCCAACGAGATGACCCACGGCTCGCCTCCGCCCGGATCGGGAAAGCGCACCGTGTGATCGGAGGCGATCTCGATCTGATCGTCTGCCACGCCGAGGATCGCGCACGCCATCGCAAGACTGAGGTGCTTGACGATTCCGCCACCATACTCGATCGCAAGCGGGATGCGTCGGACACTGGTGTCGATATCCGGATCGAAGTTGACCGCGCCAACGCCGCGGGCGGCTTCGACGAACCCGTAGTACGGAGACTCGGCACCGACAGCCCTCTGGATGATGACCGGCGTGCACTCTGGCGCGACGGCCAAGCGCCGGCGCACGGCCGCCAGGCCGCGCTGCGAGCGGTAGGCATCCTTGAGGTCAGCCCGGTCGGCATTGCGGCGGCCCACCTGATCGCCCAGCACGGCGGCCGCGATATCTTTCCATTGGAGGCGCGGGTTCTCCGCCAGGATCGCCGCGACACGTTCGTTCGCCACGTCTGTCTTAACTCCGGCAATCACCGCGAACACCGCATCTTCCGACGCCTGGAGCCGACGGGCCAGTTCGCCTTCGGCCAGGGTAAAGTCTTTCAGAAGTTCTTGGCGGATGCGCTCGCGAAGAAGGCTCTGCTCGATTCGACGCTGCTGTCGGGGGGTGCCGGCCAGTCGCAGCCGTTCGAGGACGTCCGACTTCGTCAGGCGCGGGTCCTGCTCGTACCATCGCCGGATGCGCACGCGCGACGGGGCGGGATCGCGCGGCCCGACCGTCCGCATGTGCATCGAGATGAAGACATTCCCGGTGGACCGGATGGCGTCGGCGAGTTCGAGGTCATCATCCACGATGCTGTTTACGGAGAATTCGCCTTCCACCGGTGGATCAGGTTCGATATCGACGTCTCTCGAAAGACGTGGGTCATCAAAGGTCGGCCGCTGGCGGTCGTCCAGCAAGAGGTCGATTGCAATCACAGACGCGCCGAGTTCGTGGAGCACACGCACGAGCGCGGCGGTGTCGCGGCGGCGCCACGGCCAGCGCCCGACGCGGTCCAGCGAATTATCGTCGATATCGACATGCACGATACGCGAGTCACGCGGGAGAGTGCCGGCGTTTCGAAAACGCATGTCCAGCGTCTGAAGCTCGAGGATGCGCCCCAGGCGCGACTGAAAGCAGAAGACGGCGCCCAGCGCGGTGACGGCGAGGCCGATCAGAAAGCCATTGAGTCGCGGTCGGTTGCGGAGCATCTTTTGCGACTGCCAGCGGCGCTGGTCGAGGGAAAACCCGCGTCAACAAAGCCGACCGGACCACCGCATCGCCACCGAAACGGTCAGTCGTAGATCTTTCTGACCTTCGAGCCGGGATAGTAGATTGCCAGGATCTCGCGATAACTCATGCCATGGGCGGCCTTGGTCTCCATGCCGTATTGGCACAGCCCCACGCCATGTCCAAACCCTTTGCCGTCTTTGAAGATGAAGTCACCGCCGGCGTCCTCAATGGTCATGTTGGTGGACTTGAGAACGCGTCCGCCGATGCACAGACGAAAGTCTTCACCGATCAGGGTCTCGTTGCGGCCTCCAGAGCCGATGAGTTCGATTCGAATGATGCGACCGTCCGGCGTCACACCCTTTGGAACGAGTTTCGTCACCGTCCCGATCTTCTGGATGCTCGGGTATCGCGCAACAACGCGCCTCGTCACCTCCGCTCTGGAAAGCCGGATCGGATTCCAGCGGTAATATGGCGACACATAGCAGTCGTTGCAGACCACACCGCCGGCGAGCGGCGGAATGCGGCGTTCGGCCGCCTTGACATGGTCCACGGGCTGCGATCGTCCCCCGCAGGTCGACGAATAGTACGTACAGAAAATGTCTTCCTTCTCCCCATCATCCCAGACACAAACCTCGCCCTGCGTGCTCTCGACGGCATGGACCGCGACAAAGTCCTCACCACGGACGCCGAGGTAGACCTGGCTGCCTTCGTGATCGAACACGTCAAATGAGCGGTCCAACGGGGCGATCCGCTTCTGATACAACACATAAGTCCGGGCAGCAATCGCCTGTGTCTTAAAAGCCTCGGGATGAAACGATCGAGGCAACTCGCCGCGCAACACTCCGCGCAAATAGGCTTCAACGTCAACGAGGTTCGTAAATGTCAATCCCCGGTCCGCCCGTTGAATCCGGAGGCGCCCACGATAGGTACGATTGTTCAATGAGACGGCAGCGTCCAGCGTCGGTGTGATGAGAATGTCATCCGCGTCAAACGTCCGATCGCCGATGGCGATTCCGCCGGCCGGTGCCGGGCGCACCGTCGCGGCCCGTAGCGGAGACGCGCTTCGCACGATCGAATCACCCGTGGAGGTCTCGACGATTGCATAGGCCGTGGTGATGTCAAGCTGCTCGGACACGCGCGGTTTGCGCCCGAATAGCCGTACGCGGATCTGGCGATCGACGATCACCGCGGGCGGTTGCTCGGGAACCGACGTCCTTCGCGAACGCTTCCATTCCGCCATGTGGAGACAGCCGACAAATAAGGCGGTCATGAGGACGAGCGTGGTGCACAGAATGACCACCGGCGCGGCTCGGCGCGCCCGATCACTCCGCACGATCGTGCGAACACGCTTCCGCAGACTGGAGAACACGACGGATCACTCCGACGACCGGACCATTCAGCAGTCCTGGCCGGTCGCGCGGGTCATTTCGGCACCCTGAGGTTGAGTCCGATGTCTTCGAGTCGCTGCTTGATCTCGTTCAGCGAAGTCTGACCGAAGTTTTTCGACGCCAGGAGCTCCGACTCGGTCGCGCTGACGAGTTGGCCGATCGTCTCGATACCCAGACGTTGCAGACACTTGCGGGCCCGAACCGACAACTGGAGATTCGCCACCGATCTTGCCAGAAGCTCCGGATTCCCCGCCGGCGGCTCCTGGGCCGCGGTGGACGCCGAAGCACCCTCCTCCAGGCTCTCCGCGGCATACTGGCCAATCTGAAGACCCTTCTGGGTCAGCATGGCCTTGATTTCTTTGAGCGAAGTTTCCCCAAAGTTCTTGTACGCCAGCAGTTCCCGCTCCGTGGTGCGCAACAGATCGCCCAGCGTAAAGATGTTCATCTTCTTGAGGCAGTTTCGGGCGCGGACCGACAACTCGAAGTCGGTCACGGGAATGTCCATAATGGCGTCGCACTGCTCCTGAATCCGAGCCTGTTGCTCGTCAAAATACATCTTGGTCGCCGACGAAACGTCCTTAAGATAGAGCTGCGCGCGCCAGTGGTCCGGATTCGTCGCGAGCACTCGGCGAAGGCTGCTTTCGGCTTCGTCGTACTCCCCCTCGTCTTCGTGAAGAATCGCCAGGTTGATCAGCGCATTGACGTAAACAAAGGGTAGATTCGCACAGTCCTGATACAATTGCCGCGCCATCTCATCATCCCCGAGAAGATGCGCAAGATTGGCCAGATGAAACAGTGCCTCCGGGTGCTCTTCATCCAGTTCAATAGCACGTTCGTAGAATTCGGCTGCCTCCGCATACGCGCCCACCACCTGTGCGAGCCGCCCCTTGAGATAGTGCCACTGTGCCAACTCCACTGCCGAAGCGTGTGCGTCGACGAGGCCCACGGCCTCTTCCGTCCGACCGGCAACGATCAGAGTCTCGGCCCGTTGCAAGTCGCACTCCGTCTGATCCCGACCGAGACGAGCGGCCTCCTCAAATGCAGACAAGGCCTCGTCAAAACGACCACGTTCGCGGGCCGCCTGACCCATCAAGAAGCTGCGCATCGCCCCGGCCGGCGCCGCGGCGAGCCAACGATCCGTTTTTTCGTGGTCTTGGACAAGATGGTAACAGGCCCCGAGCTTGAGCGCCTGTGCGGCCGCTCCATCCGGAGCCGACGACGCCCGATGTTCCAATTCGCTCAGAAGTGTCCTGAATCGATTCAGCGACTCGGAGCCGGCGAAAGCCAACTCCTTGAGGCTGGCGAGCACCAAGTCATCGAACTGTACTTCGTTGAAGATCGTGTTGAGGTCGAGCGTAGCGGTCATAGCTGCGGCCGTTTCTCCGAAATCTGGTCTGGTCATTCATGTTCGCCGGGCACCCCAGAACGGCGCTCGCCGACGACAGGTCCTCGGAGCGCCTATGATAGCGCTATTCGACAAAAGAGCAAGGGCGCTTCCAAGCTGCCTTGAGAAGGGGACAAGACAGCCGCAAAGCCCGTGCCGGGGCGCAGGCTCCGCCGTGCGGTCCGCAAGGCCGGGCTGCGTCGGCCGCGGGGGGGCCGCCACTACCGTTCCATCGGGGCAGCCCGGCGTTGCCGCCAGAACTGTCATGGACCCCCGCTCAAGGGTCCGCCCAAGGGCGAGTTGTCAGATCGCCGCCAATGCGTTATCCTCGCAGTCCGAGCGGCATGGTCCGTGGTCGCCGCTCGCGCTGGACACACAACCTGTTACGCCTGCAGATCGCACGGGAAGGAGCCTTACGTCGAATCGCGACCGCTTGGGCTCGATTTCTCTCTTGAGCAGTGCCGACACACGAATGAACCGACTCAGTGAAGCAATCTGGAGAGACGTGCTGGCGCATGTGCGAACAGAATACCCCGGCATCGCCCGAGCCTGGTTCGGCAGCCTCAAACCCGGACCACTGGCAGGCGGCCACCTGACGATCACGGTAGCCACCAAGGACCAGAAAACCTACCTCGACGCTCATTGCATACAGCCGTTTACCGGAGCCGCTCAGGCCGCCACGGGCCGCCTCGTATCCGTCTCCTTCGAGACGGCTCCGGACGCCAAGGCGCGGTCCCTCGCACTGGAAGCACCGAACGGTGATTCTCAGCCGCACCGGGCATCCTTCGAACGCGAGAGCCCCGTGCTCCGTCTCAACGCCGACTACCGGTTCGACCACTTTGTGACCGGTCCGTGCAATCAACTCGCCCACGCAAGCAGCCTCGCGGTCAGCGAGGCTCCGGGGCAGGTGTACAACCCCCTGTTCATCCACGGAAACGTGGGGCTTGGCAAGACCCACCTCCTTCAGGCGGTCTGCCACAAGGTGCTCGATGACAGCCCCGGTACCCGCATCATGTATCTGACCTGCGAGACCTTCGTCAACCACTTCATCGAGGCGATCGAACACGGCGCCCTCCACAGTTTCCGCTACCGATACCGATACGTCGACCTCCTCGTCATCGACGACATACAGTTCCTCGCCCGCCGCGAGCGAACCCAGGACGAGTTCTTCCACACGTTCAACACCCTCTATCAGAAACAGAAACAGATCATTCTGACGGCGGATTGCCCACCGTCGGACATCCCCAGTCTCGAGGAGCGGCTGACCAGCCGCTTCAACTGGGGACTCGTTGCCCGAATCGACCCACCGTGCCTCGAAACGCGCCTCGCAATCATTCGCATGAAGTCCAAACTCCGCGGAATCGCCCTCCCGGACGACCTGGCCATGCTCATCGCCGCCCGCATCAAGGCCAACACCCGTGAACTGGAGGGGGCCATCACACGAATTCAGGGGCTGGCGACCCTGCACGGCGGAGCGATCGACCGGCCCTTGGTGGAAAAGGCGCTTGGTGAACACCTGCCGGCTCCGCCAATCGAGATTCGGGTACAGGATATCATGAACGCGGTCATGGAGGTCTTCAGCGTTAAATTGTCCGACCTGAGAAGTCGGCGCCGCAGCCGATCAATCGTCTTCCCGCGGCAGGTCTGCATGTACCTCGCCCGCCAGTACACGCCTCACAGCCTGGAGGAGATCGGCGGGTTCTTCGGGGGACGGGATCACACGACCGTGCTTCATGCCAACCGGCTGATTGCGCGGCGCCGCGAGACCGACATCGTATTCCGCTCACGCCTGGAAGGCATCGAAGAAGGGCTTCGCCGGCAGTGATCGAGGGCGGCACGCACTCCACAGGCTCCCTGTGAGTCCCGGTGGATAAACTGATTGCCAACCTGCGACGCGCATCACCGAAGCACGCCGGAGGCAGGATTGCCTGTGTCGAGCGGTGAACAGATCCGGAGGATCGCACGATGAAAACCACAAGCCATCCACCGTGTCGGACTGCCACGTCCGCTCCAACCTCCGCAAAACAAAGAGATTGCGAGCGGCATCCCGGTTTACTCAGCTATCTCACAGCACCTGTTTCGACTATGATTATGATATTGTATACGACTTGATATACGTAATAGTACGGCAGGATCGCGCATCAGGACTGAGGAAGGCAGGAACGAACCATGAAGTGCATTTGCGAACGGACGGCCTTGAGCGAAGCGTTGGGCATGACTTCCGGCGTCACCCTTACACGAACGCCGAAACCAATTCTGGCATGTGTCCGGGTCACGGCCGAGGAGGGGTCCCTGAGATTGACGGCCTACGACCAGGAGGTTGGGCTGCGATGTCGCGTGCGCCAAGTCGAGGTGTCCGAACCCGGGGAGGTTCTCGTCAACGGGGATCGGCTGATGAGCATTGTGCGCGAATGCTCCGACGAGACCCTGGCGTTTGAGACCTCGGACGAGTTCCTGAGCATCCGGGGGGAGGACAGTCATTTCCGGGTGGTCAGCCAGGACGTTCGGGAGTTTCCTCCGGTTCCGGAAATGGAGGAGGATCCGGACTTTACCGTCAAGTTGAGCGTGGTTCAGAAGTTGGTCGAGCGCACACTCTTCGCAGCGGCGCGGGAGACGACACGCTATGCGATTAACGGCATCCTGTGGGAAAAGAATGGCGGGCGGCTGCGGCTGGTGGCGACGGACGGACGGCGTTTGGCGATGGCAGAAGCGTCGCTCGAAAAATCGGTCGGCGAGGATCTAAGCGCCATCATTCCGACGAAGGCGTTGAGTTTGTTCGGACGCGTACACCCGGATGCCGATGAAGAAGTTGGGTTCAAGGTGCATCCGAATGAGGTCATCATGCGTGCTGAGCAGATGACGATCAGCAGCGTCCTGGTCGAAGGGCGGTTTCCGAAGTACCAGGACGTCATCCCGACGGACCTGGACAAGAAGATCGACTTGAAGGCCGCTGAGTTCCTTAGTGCCGTAAAACGGGCGGCCCTGCTGACCAACGAGGAATCGAAGGGAATCCGCGTGCATCTGAGCGGCGAGGGCATGGTCCTGTCAAGCCGGGCGCCGGAACAGGGCGACGCGACGGTCCGATTGGGGGTCGAGTATGCCGGGGAGTCGATGGAAATCGGGTTTAATCCGGCCTTTCTGGCAGACGCCTTGAAGGTTTGTGACGACACCGTGACACTCGAATTGAAGACCTCGGGCAAGCCGGGGGTTCTGCGGAGTGGATCGGACTTTCATTATGTCGTAATGCCGGTCAACCTGTCGTGACGAGAGAGCGATCGCGGGTGAAGGCAAGCGGAACACAGAGGTCGGTCACGCGACGTCAGGCGGTGGTCGCTGACAAGGCCCTGCACTTGGCCCCAAGGCGGTTTCAGCGGGCCTTCTGGCAGGGCCACAACAACGATCACCTTCGCCGCACCGCGCGGTTGGGGGACATGACCGCGAGGATTCTATCGGAGCAGTGGCTGAATCGCGCGAGGCGGCTGGAAGCGGTGCGGGTGGCGTGGAACGCGGCGGTCCCCGAGGCCTTCGACGGTCGGTCGGAGGTGGATGGGCTTCGAGGGGGTTGTCTGGAAGTGAAAGTCGACAGCGCGGCGACGCGGTTTCTGTTCAGCCGGCGGCTCGGAAAGGAGCTCTTGGCTGCTCTGAATGATCACCTCGGGGGGCCGCGCGTGGACCGTATCGACTACAGAATCGGGAAGGCGAAACGTGAGAGAGGGGAACCCTGTGGATAAGGCGGTCGAAGAGCGAGCAACGGGCGGAGCGGAGCCGAACGGGGCACCCCCGGCCGCGCCGATCCACCACTACGATGCCGACAGCATTCGCGTCCTGGAGGGCATGGAGGCGGTTCGAAAGCGACCGTCGATGTACATCGGCGACACGGGTCTTCATGGGCTTCATCACCTGGTCTGGGAGGTTGTGGACAACGCCATCGATGAAGCGTTGGCCGGCCATTGCAACCGGATTCTCGTCAAGATCAACTCAGACGGAAGCTGCACCGTCCAGGACGACGGGCGTGGTATTCCGGTGGAGGCGAAATCACTTCCCGATAATCCCCGATTGGATGGAAAGAGCACGCTTGAAATCGTCATGACCGTGCTCCATGCCGGTGGAAAGTTCGACAGCGATTCTTATGCCATCAGCGGTGGCCTGCATGGGGTGGGCGTGAGCGTCGTCAACGCCCTGTCTGAATGGCTGGTCGTCGAGGTGGAGCGAATCGAGCCTGACGCCGAGACCGGCCGGATCTACTCCATGGGCTTCGAGCGCGGCGAGGTCACGCGTCCACTGAAGGAACTTGGAGACACGCGCCGAACGGGGACACGCGTCGAGTTCAAGCCCGACCCCGAGGTTTTCAAAGACACCCGGTTTCGGACCGATACTCTGATCACGCGACTGCGGGAGTTGGCCTATCTGAACGACGGCCTCCAGATAGAGTTCATCGACGAGCGGGAGGGCCGGAAGGAGCAGTTCTGCTACCAGGAGGGCCTCAAGGCGTTTGTGGCCTACATAAATGAAGGCAAGGAGCCGCTCCACAAGGTGCAGTTGTTGAGCGGGTCCGACGAGGAAAACGGGCTGGCATGCCGGGTCGCGTTTCAGTTCAACGGCAGCTACAACGAGAACACGCTCGCCTTCGCCAACAACATCAAGAACCGCGATGGGGGAACGCACCTGTCCGGGTTCTCGACAGCGCTGACCCGCACGTTGAACGCCTATGCCCGCAAGTCCAATCAACTAAAGGGCAACCTGACGATCCGTGGCGAAGATTGGCGCGAGGGCCTGACGGCGGTGGTGGCGGTCAAGGTTCGTGAGCCGGACTTTCAGGGCCAGACGAAAGACCGGCTGATGAACGCCGATGTCGATTCGTTTGTTCAGCAGGTTGTCAACCGGCAACTCGGACACTGGCTGGAAGAAAATCCTGCCGACGCCAAACGGGTCGTTGCGAAAGGCGTCGGTGCCGCGGTCGCGCGGGAGGCGGCGCGGAAGGCCCGAGAAGCGACGCGCAAGAGTGCGCTGGCCAGCGGGAACCTGCCGGGGAAGTTGTGGGACTGCCAGAGCCGAAATCCGGACGAGTGCGAGTTGTTCCTGGTGGAGGGCGATTCGGCCGGCGGCTCGGCAAAACAGGGCCGCGATGCCACCACCCAGGCCATTCTCCCCTTGAAGGGGAAGATCCTCAACGTCGAGAAGGCGCGCCTGGACCGCATCCTCTCACACGAGGAGATCAGTCAGATCATCCGGGCGCTGGGTTGTGGCGTTCCAGGCTCGGACGACTTCAACGTCAGCAAGTGCCGGTACGGAAAGATCATTCTGATGACGGATGCGGATGTAGATGGAAGTCATATTCGAACGCTTCTGATGACTTTCCTGTTCCGTTACATGCAGCCGTTGATCGAGGCCGGCAAGGTATTCATTGCTCAGCCTCCCCTGTATATGCTGAAGCGCGGCAAGACTTCGGAGTTTGTCCTGAACGATGCCTTTCTGGATCGTGAACTGGCGGAGCGGGGCTTGAAATCCGCTCGATTGGCCATCCGCGAGTTTGATGAAGCCGGAAAGCCGAACGGCCGTGAGCGACAGTTGTCGGGTGACGAATTGAGCCAACTCGTGAGCGTTTTGGATGAGATCGCGTATGGCGCGTGCGTGCTGGCGCGGCGGGGGATCGATTTCGCGTCGTTCGTTCGCGGGCGGCGGCAGCCGGAGGGCGGGGCGCTGCCCCGCGTGCGGGCCGTGCTGGCGGGCGAGGAGCACTATTTCTACAGCGATGACGAATTCAACCAGTTCCGGCGAGAGGCCCACGAGAAACTGGGCGAGCTAGAAGTCGTGGACGGAGGGCTTGGCTCGACCGGTGGAGACGCGGGCAGCGGCCCGGTGGCTCGGTTGGTCCGGGACGAACTTCCGGAAAGCAAAGAACTTGAGGCGGCGCTGAAATGGCTGGATGGGCACCATCTGACACTGGATGACTATTTTTCGCGGCGAGAAGAGTTGGTCACGGGAGAATTGCCGGCAGCGCGGTTCCTGTTACTGGGCGAAGGCGACACCACGACGGAACTCGACAACATCGCCGTGTTGCCGTCGGCGGTCCGCGATCTCGGGCAGAAAGGCTCGACTTTGAAGCGATTCAAGGGTCTGGGTGAGATGAATCCGGAGGAGCTGTGGGAAACGACACTTGATCCCAAGCGCAGACATCTCCTGTTGGTCGTGATTTCGGAAGAGAACGACGGCGAGCAGGCCGAGTTGGAGCTGCGAGAAGCAGATCGCATGTTTTCGATCCTCATGGGAAGCGACGTGGAGACACGCAGGGCCTTCATCGAGGCCAACGCGGTCCACGTCCGAGACTTGGATGTCTGATATCACATTTCGGCCCGGCGCGCCGCCGGACTCCGCCACGCCGATGGACCGCGGCGTCAGCCGCTACCGCCGGTGGGCCCGGTGGTACGAGCACGTGCGATGCCCCGGGCTCGTGCTGGCGGTGGTCGTTGCATGTCTGTACGGCCCGTTTCTGGGCTGCGATTTCACACTCGATGACTACCGGATGATGCGCCTACTGCGTGAGTATGACGCAGGGCGCCGGGAAACACTGGATCTGTACCGCTTTCTCTCGGGCGGCGTGGACAATCAAGCGAAGCGGGCCGCTGGGTGGTACCCATGGTGGCTGGGCGATGATGTTCGCTATCGGCATCTGCGGCCCCTCGGGGAGGCGGCCATCCGCGCAGAGTACTGGCTCTTCGGTGAAACGCCGTTCTTCTACCGAGTGGTGACGGTGGCGGTCTACGCTCTCGGAGTCCGGCTGGTTCTGGCGTTCTATAGATCGCTCGGCGGGAAGGAGCGGCGCGCTCGATGGGGCGCTCTGGCGTTTGCCGTCGCGGCGTCCCACACCATTCCGGTCCTGTTTCTCTCGGCTCAGGGAGACGTCGTTTCGCTTGCGCTGACGGCCGGGGCGATGCTGGGTGCCGCACGGTTCATCCGGGATCGGACGACGTGGGGGCTCATTCTCGCGGTCGTGTGCTATTCGCTTGGGCTGGGAGTGAAGGAGGCCGTGCTGCCCGTGGCGGTGCTGCCGCTGGCGTTGGCATGGGTGTTTCGGGGACGAACGCGGGTCTGGCGGCGAGCGGTCGGGGTGACGGCGCTGCTGGTGGGGATTGGGCTAGGATGGCTGGCGGTGTATGCCCGCGGTGGATACGGAGCCGACACTTTCCTGATGCTCGATCCGGTCCACGCACCTTGGGGCTACCTGGCGGCGCTGCCCGGTCGCGCTCTGGTGTTGCTCTCCACTTGGCCGATCCCCGTGAATCCGTTCATCTTCTATTTTTGTCCGGGCTGGCACCGGGGGCTGTATATCTTCGGCGCGCTGGGCGCGCTCGTGCTGTGCCTGCTGGTCCGATCGTATTATCGAAATCACCGCGGCGAGGGCGACACGGCCGCGATGGCGTTCTGGGCGCTACCGTTCCTCCCGCTGCTGGTATGCACAGTGCCTGATGATCGGGTGATGATGCTGCCGGGTATCGGCCTGGCCTATCTCGCGGCGGTGTGGATAACACGGCCCGGGATCGACGGGTCGGTGTGTGTGCGCAAGCTCCCGGTGGTGTTGTTTGTAGCGTTGCAGATTTCGACCGGGATAGGGGTCTCCGGCATCATGCGGTTCATCGAGCACGGCGCCACGCGCATGGTGACGGCTGCGGTCGACGGATTCGGCCGCGCTCTCCAACCCGGCGACCATGTGTTCTTTCTGAATTCCCCTGAGAACCTTCATGCGCTGTTCACGCAGGATCGGTGCCGCTGTGTGACCGGGAGCAACGATGTCCACGCGGGATTCCTGTCAGACGTCGCTTCTCCGAGGATCGAGGTTGTGGACGATCACACGCTGCGGATCGAGGCGAAAGACGAGCCGCTTATGACGACCTTCGTCGGGCTGATGGGCCGCACACGCGAGCGACCGAAGCGTGTGGGCGACGTGCTGGAGGCGGGGGTGTTCCGCGGGCGGATCGTCGAGATGGACGGCG
Source organism: Phycisphaerae bacterium (assembly GCA_046754505.1). Lineage (GTDB taxonomy): Bacteria > Planctomycetota > Phycisphaerae > UBA1845 > UTPLA1 > JAPULF01. The sequence continues at coordinate 24,125 of JBHHVX010000020.1, forward strand.
AGGGCGTCACGGCCGTGGAACTGCGGTTCGACCAGCCGCTGGACAGCGATTCGTACCGGTTCTACTGGTGCTCTCGGTGGTCGCCGCCGGAGCTGCGATCGTTCAGCGGATGGGCCTCCGGGGACCGCGGTGGGGCATGAGCCGTCGAGGGATCCGCGGCACCAAGGGGATTCTTGCCGGCGGCGTGGGGGCCGTCTCAGTAGTCCCGCCGGCCTTCGATCGCGTCCTGGAGGACGGCGCGGCTGGCGTACTCGAGTTGCGAGCCACTGGGCAGGCCGCGGGCGAGTTGAGTGACGCGGACGCCGAGCGGGGCGATCAGGCTCTTGAGGTGCAGGGCGGTGCCCTCGCCTTCCGTGGTGGGATTCGTGGCGATGATCACTTCCTGTATCTCGCCCGCCTTGACACGATCGACCAGGGCCTGGATCGTCAGGTCTCCCGGCTCGATGCCGTCGAGTGGGGCGATTCGGCCCAGCAGGACGTGATACACGCCCTGAATCAGGCCGGTCGATTCGAGCATCAGCAGGTCGCGCGGTTGTTCGACCACGAAAATCTGGCCGTGGTCCCGGCGAGCGCTCGAACAGATTCTGCAGGGGTCGGTCTCGGTCAGGTTGTAGCACACTCGGCAATGGTGAACGTGTTCCTTGACGCCACGGATGGCATCGGCGAGGGCCAGGGCGGTGTCTCGGTCGGACTTGAGGATATGGAAGGCCAGCCGCTCCGCGCTGCGCGCGCCGATGCCGGGGAGCTTTTGGAACTCCGACATCAGTTGCGTCAGGGATGACGGCATGGATTCAGTCATAACAGATACTGGAATCGGTAGCAGGCGATGCGGCAGTCGCGGCGGGCAGCGTCCGCCCTGCGGGTTTAGCTTTCTCCCTCGAGTAGCTCACTGATGCCGGGAATGTTGAGTCCGCCGGTCATCTGGCGCATCGTCTCTTTCATACCATCGGCGGCCTTTCGTTGAGCCGCGGCTACGGCGGCCTTGATCAGGTCTTCGAGCATCTCGACATCCCCGGCAGCGACGGTCTCCGGGGTGATCTTCAAACCCAGCAAGGCCATCTTTCCGTTTACGGTCGCGGTGACCGCTCCGGCGCCGGCATCTGCTTCATACGTCATGGATTCCAGTGACGCCTGCATCTCTTTCATCTTGGACTGCATCTGCTTGGCCTGCTTGAACATGCTGGCCATGTTTCCCAATCCGCCTAACATGGGGTCTCCTTATGATTCTGAAGGCGCGGAGGGGCGTGGGGTGCCGCGCTGAACGTCGATGATACGCCCTTCAAACATCTCAATCGCTTCCTGAACCATCGGCTCGGTATGGGCCGATTTCAGGTCAAGCCGGGTGACGCGTCCACCAGGCACTCGCGATGGCGGGGCGACCGCCGTCTCAGGCGCCGGTTGGATGATCTGCTTCGGCGGTGGTCCGACTTTAGGTCGACCGAGTGTGGCTGCCGGTGTTACGGCCGCTTTTTTTTTTGAGGCCGGCTCGGGAACGGCGGAGCGCGGAGTGCTGGCGGTCCGGGGTGGCGTCGGCAGTGTCCCGCTCTGCTCGATCCGCTGCAGGATGGACTCGACCGATGAGAAACGCGAGGCCTCGGCCAGACGAATGATCACCGCCTCCGTCAGCGCACGGCCGCTGCCGGCGTAGCGCGTGGTGCGGCGAAGCTCTTCGAGCAGCGTGATCATGTGGACATAGGCCCCGGCGTCGAAGCGGCCGGATTGCCGAATGAGTGTCGGGCGGATGCCTTCCGGGAGGTCGACGAGGTCGGTCTCGGCGCCGCAGGCATTGAGGATCATGAGGTCACGAATCTGGCGGATCAGGAGGTCGCACCATCGCTCGATCGTGTATCCCTGTCCGAGACTCTCGTCCACGTCGGCGAGGGCGGCGGCGGTATCGCCATCAGCCAGGTGATCGATCAGCCGTGCGAGCAGTTCGTCGTGAGGCGGCGGGAGCGTTTCGTCGACCGCGGCCACGGTGACACGGCCGGCCATGGACAGAATCTGGTCCAGCAGCGAGAGGGCGTCGCGCATCGAGCCGTTGGCAAGTCGGGCGATACGTCGAAGGGCCGGTGCTTCGGCGTCCACGTTCTCGGTCCGGCAGATGCTCTCGAGCTGTCCGGCAATCTCGCCGGTGGGGATGGCCTTGAACTCGAACCGCTGAACGCGGCTTTGGATCGTCGCGGGGACTCTTTCCGGCTCGGTCGTGGCGAAGATGAACTTTACGTGCGACGGCGGCTCCTCGAGCGTCTTGAGGAGGGCGTTGAACGCCCCCTTGCTGAGCATGTGGACCTCGTCGATGACGTATATCTTGAATCGGGACCGCGCCGGGCGATAGATGGCGTTGCTGCGGAGTTCGCGGATATTCTCGACTCCGGTGTTGCTTGCGGCGTCGATCTCGATCACGTCGACATCGTCTCCGACGGCGATCGCGCGGCACGAGTCGCAGGTGCCGCAAGGGCTGACCGTGGGTGCATCACCCGCAAGGCAATTGAGGGCCTTGGCGAGGATGCGGGCCATTGACGTCTTGCCGACCCCGCGCGTGCCGCAAAAGAGGTAGCCGTGGTGGACGCGGTTGGTGCTGATGGCGTTGCGCAGGGTGGTCGTAATCGGTTTCTGGCCGACGATCTCGTCGAATGTCTGGCTTCGGAACTTGCGTGCCAGGACGGTGTAGGACATCAACGGCTCTTTTCTGTTCTTGTCGATCGCAGACACAGGCCCGCACGGTGACCGCGGCACCGCCGGGGGGCGGTGCCGCACTCGGCGTCAATCGGCTCCGGCCCAGCGACCCACGGCACATGGGTATACGCAAGTGGGCTGCTCGGTTTCCCGCCTGACCCGCTGCCGGCGCAACGCATTGCATGGGACCAAGCCATCAACACCGGTTGACGCCGAGTGCGAAACCGCCACGGCGGCGGCTGGCGATTATAGCCGCGCCCGACGCACGACACAAAGCTCGGCGCCGGGCGATCGTGGTGAGGGTGACGAGAGGTCTATTGGGCGAGTCGCGGGGGATAAGGCAGGTCCACGGCGGCGATGGACTTGATCTTGAGAGTTTCAACCGGGTGGTTGTCCTTGTCGACGGCGGCTTGAGATATCTTCCGAAGCGTAGCGAGAGACTCAGGCCCTTCAACCTTCGCAAAAGCAGTGTAGCGTCCATCCCAGGAGGGTTGCCTCGCGAGGCAGATGAAGAACTGGCAACTGGCGGAGTGTTCGTCGCGCCCGTCTTGGGATTCGATCAGCGCCATGGCGACCGTGCCAAGCTCGAACGGAGTGTTGTTGAATTCGGGTTTCAGAGTGAGGCCGTCTGCTCGCTTGCCGGTCCCGTCACCATTCGGACAGCCGCCGATCATGAATTGATTCGCGAAGACGCGGTGGAAGTTAAGACCGTTATAGAACCTCTCACCGACGAGTTCCAGGAAGTTTTCCACGTGACGAGGGGCCTTGTCGTAGAGCAGGCGCAGGGTGAGCGAACCCCTGTTCGTGTACATGACAACCTGTTTGTACTGCACGACCCGGATCGTCACCGGCGGCGTCTGGACCGCCCCACCATAGGGACTCCACTGAAGGACATAGGTGCCGCTCTGGTGGAGAACGGGATAGAAACGGGAGACATCAAAACGCAGCCCCACAGAGCCAAACGGCGCCAGCGTGATCGGGGGAACAGGGTATTCAGGCTTGCGGACGACCCGCTCGCCGAGCGTCGGATTGCCGTCCGTCGAGATCTTCAGCCCGGTGAAATTGGCGCCCGAATAAACGTGCTCCAGGGGCAGCCCCATTTCAGGGAGCTTCACCTTCGCCGTCACCGCGTTGGGGACGTTGAGGGTCAACGGTTCCGGCGTTCGATTCACGATGACGAATTCGACCATGACCTCTCCGCCGACGGGGACGATCTTCTTCGCCGGACGCAGTTGGACGTCGATCAGATTCGGAAGGTTGTCCAAGGGCGTCGTGTCCGCCGGGTCATCGGCCCGCGCCTGGGCCAGGACGCATGCAGTCAGAACGACAGCATATTGAAGAGCAGTTCGCATCAGAATCTCACAGCCGGATGTATCGTCGCCGCACGCGGAACAAGCCCTATGCCCCGGACCCCGACAAAACGGTGGGAAGCGTCTTGCAGATGATCAGGAAGTCGAGCTTGAGCGACCAGTGATCGATGTAAAACAGGTCGAGTTTCATCCAATCCTCGAACGGGATGCGGTGTCGCCCCTTGATCTGCCAGAGGCAGGTCAACCCGGGTCGCATGCTGAGCCGGCGACGCTGCCAGCGGTCGTACTGCCGGACCTCGCCGGGGAGAGGCGGCCGGGGTCCGACGATGGACATGTCTCCACGCAGGACGTTGAAGAGTTGCGGCAACTCGTCGAGGCTCCATCGCCGAAGGAATGGACCGATCCGCGTGACGCGGGGATCCCTCTCGCGTGCCTTGTAGACCGGCCCATCGCACTGGTTGAGATGCGCCACGTCGGCCAATTTTTCCTCGGCGTCGGGTTGCATGGTGCGGAATTTGTACATTCGGAATTCGCGCCCATTCAGCCCGCTGCGCCGCTGGCCAAAGAAAACGGGGGCTCCGCACGTCGTTCGGATCAGCACCGCGCATAACAGCATTATCGGCGCGGTCAGGATCATTCCGATAATCGCAATAATCGCATCCATGCACCGCTTGATTCCGAGCAGTTCCGGCGAATGTTGCGCGGGCATGTATGACAAAAGTGGGATGCCATGGAAGTTCACGACTTGTGGGGTGGATCGGCATAGTCTGGTTTCCGCTTGGACCTGGGCCGTGACCCCGACTTCCTCACACAGTGCGACGTAGGGCAGCAATTCGGAGAGGGCCTCCAGCGGTGCCGCGAAAACAACCTCGTCAATGACCTCTTCATCTAATATCGGACGAAGACGGTCAATACCCCCAAGGTTCCGAAGCTCCGATGACTCGGCCGCGTCCCGCTCCCAAGGCCCGCGCAGATGGCCCACCACGACCGGTCTATCGAGCCTGGCGGAACGCAGAAGCCGGCGTAATCGGACGGCCTCACGCCCAGTCCCGACAATCAGCACACGTCGTCCGGGGCGAGACCCCAGCCACCGCCCAACTACTGTATTGATACCCCGCAGCCCGACCGAGGTCGCAGGCAGCAGCCCGCAGACGAATGCGATCTGTATTCGGGGGTACAGCGTCCGCTCGAGAAGGATGGCAAGGGTGGCGATGAGCAGCCCCAGCAGGACACTGGCGGTAATGGCTCGCTGCAGAACCCACTGCCACGAACGCCATTGTGGGCGATACCAGCCCAGGCGTGTCAGGATCAGGGGCCAGGCGATCGGCAGGAGCGTGAGGACCTTGAGGTGGATCGGGACGCTGTTGATGTGGCCGCCGACCAGCTCGGGCCAGGTGGTGTGCTGCCAGAGGTGGCAGCGGAGGATGTCCGCCACAATGTAGATCGCAAATACGGCGACGGCGTCGGCCGCAATCATCGCCGCCCGGTATTGTCGCCATGTCGTCGAGTGCGTCATCCTGAAGGTGTTTGCCGCCAGTGTCCCGGACGACCGGCTCCGGCTGCCGTGCGAGGCTGACGGTGCTGACCCAGTCACGTCGGAGTGAGCGATCGATTCTACGCCGCGGTCCGCCGCCAGACAACAGCCGTCGCGGCGGACTTTGGGGCGAGCCTCACGCCGTCGACGAAGCCTATTCGGAGGTGCCAGAACGACGTGCTCCGGGAGCCTGCTCGCCGGCCGGCGTTGGACAGAGGCCCGCGCCTGGCCTATAGACCGATACATGGGCGTTGAGAGGTTGTTTGACGGGCTGACTGATCCCCAGCGCGAGGCGGTCTCGCATGTGGAGGGACCGCTGCTCGTGTTGGCCGGTGCGGGCTCGGGGAAGACCCGGGTCATTACACGCCGCGCGGCGCACATCGCCTCGACCGTCGCGCGGCCGGACGAGGTGCTCGCTATCACCTTCACCAACAAGGCAGCCGGCGAGATGCGCGAGCGGATTGCGGCGCTCGGCATCCGGGGTGGCGTTGGGGGACCCTGGGGTCGGGGCCGGATGTGGGTCAGCACGTTTCACTCTTTGTGTGCTCGACTGCTGCGGGAATATGGCGACGCCGTCGGCGTGCGGCCCAATTTCTCGATCTTCGACGAGGCCGATCGCCGGGCGGTGATCCGTGAAGCGGTCGCGGCCCGGGGGTTGTCGGCCGACCACTGGCGTCCGCGGACGGTGGAGGCGGTGATCAGTGATGCCAAGAACCGGATGCTCGGCCCGGAGGCTTACGCGGACGAGGTGAGCGATTTCACGTCCAAGACGATCGCCGGAATCTACGCCCAGTACCAGTTGCGGCTCCACGAGCAGAACGCGTGCGATTTCGACGACCTGTTGATGTCCGTCGCAACCCTGTTGCAGTCGCACGAGGATGTGCGTGGCGAGCTTTCGAGGCGTTTTCGCTATCTCCTGATTGATGAATACCAGGATACAAACCACGCCCAGTATCTGATCGCGACGCGGTTGGCGTTCGGCCATCGAAACATCTGCGTCACGGGTGACCCGGACCAGTCGATCTATGCTTGGCGGGGGGCGGATCTCCGGAACATCCTGGATTTTGAGGCCGACTATCCCGATGCGACGACGGTCCGACTGGAGCAGAACTACCGGAGCGCCGGCGCGATCCTGTCGGCTGCATCCTGCCTGATCAAACACAACCGGCGTCGGAAGAGCAAGGAGTTGTGGACGGAGCAGGATAGCGGGACGGCGGTCCGCGTCTGGCCGTGCGAGGATGAGCGGGACGAGGCGCGTCGGATTGCCGAGGACATCCGGCAGCAGAGCGCGTCGGGCAGTCGGGCCGGCGACGTGGCCATTTTCTACCGGGTGAACGCGGTGACGCGCGTTCTCGAGGAGGCCCTTCGCGCGGCCGGCGTGCCCTACCAGATTGCGCGGGGTGTTGAGTTTTATGGTCGCAAGGAGATCAAGGACGTGTTGGCCTATCTTCGCGCGGTGGTCAACCCGGCCGACGACACGGCCATTCTCCGGGCCATCCACACGCCGGCCCGCGGCATCGGCAAGGTCACGGTCGGCCGGCTGAAGGCCCATGCGGCGGCTCGGGGAATCACCCTGGGAGAGGCACTCTCGGAAGTCGATCAAGTCGACACCCTCAAGGCCGCACGCAAGAAGCTGGGGCTGTTTGCGGAGATGCTGGCGCGGCTCCGGGAGCTGCCCTCGCGGCCGGTGACGGCTGTCATCGAACAGGTCCTGGCAAGGTCAGGCATCGAGTCGGCCCTGAGTGCGGCCGGAGAGGTGGACAACGATGCTCTGGCCAATGTCTATGAACTGGTGTCGGCGGCGCGGCAATACGATATCGACAACCCCGACGGCGGCCTCGCCGAGTGGCTCCACCAGATCAGCCTCGTGACGGACATCGACAGCCTCGAAATGTCCGGCGGGGCCGTGACGTTGATGACGTTGCACGCGGCCAAGGGTTTGGAGTTTCCGATCGTATACATCGTGGGACTGGAGGACGGCCTGTTGCCCCATCGACGGGCGTTGAATGCCGGTGACGAGGATGTGGAAGAAGAGCGCCGACTGTGTTTTGTGGGGATGACGCGTGCGATGCGCCGGCTGACGATGAGCCATGCGTACTATCGAATGATTCGCGGCCTGTCGGAGCGGACGCTGGCCTCACGGTTTCTGACGGAACTGCCAGTTGACGAGGTGGAAGTTGAGCCCAGCGAGCCGTCGGCGGACCGCAGCCACTCTCACCTGAGACGATACAATGAGGGCGACGAAGGCACGGTGGACGTCTCGCGGTTTCAACCCGGCCGAGTGGTCACCCATCCCGAGTACGGCTCGGGCCGGGTCCTTGCGGTCGAGCCGCGTGGCGGGATGGTGTACGTCCGGGTGTGCTTCGACGCGTTCGGCACGCGTGCGTTTGCGCTCGATTACGCGACGCAGGAACTGACCGAGTGCTGAGGAGGGTGTGAATGAATCGAGTGGCCGTCATCATGGCAGGGGGATCGGGCACGCGGATGTGGCCCTTGAGCCGCCGCAGCCGTCCAAAGCAGTTGCTCCGCATCATTGGCGGGAAGAGCCTTCTGCGCCACGCACTTGAACGATTGCGGGCGATCTTTCCGCCGACGGACATCTACGTCGTGGCACTGACGGAGCATCTCCCGGCGATGGGCGAAGAACTACCCGAACTGCCGCCGGAGAACCTGATCGGCGAGCCGACCGGACGGGACACCGCCAACGCGATTGCCCTGACCGCGGCCCTTTTGCACGACCGCCGCGACGGTCCGACGATGGGCGTCTTTACGGCTGACCATCTGATCCGGCCGACGGACCGATTTACGGACATCGTCCGCCGGGGCTTTGAGACGGCCGAGCGAGACCCTGAGGCCCTCGTGACGTTCGGGATCACGCCGACAGGTCCGGAGACGGGGTACGGCTATATCGAGCGGGGCGCAGCCCGGGACGGCGGTGTCTGGGAGGTCAGGGCCTTCCGCGAGAAACCGGACGCCGACACCGCGAAGGCGTATCTGGCTTCCGGCCGCTACTCATGGAACAGCGGCATGTTCGTCTGGCGGAGCGGCACGATCCTGGAGCAGTTGCGACAGCATCTTCCGGGAACGCACGCGGCGGTTCTGCGTCTGGCCGCGGCCTGGGACAGGGAAGACGGCCGCCGGCTTGCCGCGGACGTTTATCCGACACTGGAGCGGATCAGCATCGACTTCGCCGTGATGGAGAAGGCCCCGAACGTCCTGGTGGTCGAAATGGCGTTGGAATGGCTGGATGTGGGCAGTTGGCCGGCGCTGGCCGAGGCCCTCGGGCCGGACGCCGACGGCAACACGATCGCGACCGCTCGCGCCATGAGCATGGACAGTCGCCATAACATCCTGGTCAGCGAGGGCGATCACCTGATCGCGGCGATCGGCGTCAAGGACCTCGTCGTCATCCACAGCCCTGATGCGACGCTCGTCTGCCACAGAGACCAGGCCCAGCGGATCAAGGAGCTGGTGGCGCAATTGGGCGGCGTGCATGGAGAGCGCTATTCGTGAATCCGAGGCGAGCGCGGGCTGCGCCCACTCCGCGGGTTTGCGCCGTCAGGCGCGTTCCACCAAGCGGTCGATCAGGAAGCTCGATTGTTCAAGGGCCTGTTCGGTGAAAGGCCCGAAGAATGTCTTGACCTCATTGAACATGCTTACGAACGCGTCTCGGTCGCGCCCGGCGGCATGTGACTGAAGCTCGGTGGTCACTCGCACAAAGGCGTCGATGACGCCCCGCGACGCCGGATTCGACATCTGTATTGAAGCGTAAAGCTCCGGCGACTGGGCGAAGTGCCGAGCGGTCATCCACAATTCCATCAGGTAGATGGGCGACGTGAACGCCAGTGTCTCGTCGATCGACACGCCGAGGTCGACGAGGGCCTTGCCCATGACCTCGGTGGCAAAATGCACGAGGACCTGCACGACGGACATCATCTCGTCGTGATGCTTCGGCGTGGTTTCCACGATGGTCAGTCCGCGGGCATGGAACATCCGACGGAGCCAGTCGAATCCCTGGTCGCCTCGGCCCCGGCAGAGGACGACGCGCTGGCCCTGAAGCGAGTGGACCGACGGAGCAAACAGCGGGTGGGTGCCGACGACGCCGGAGCGGGAGGCCTCCAGCATGGCGCCAACGGGGCCGTCCTTAACAGAGGTCACATCCATTAGCAGGGCGTCAGACCGCACGCGGGGTCCGATCCGGCGGATGACGTCTTCGGTGACGTCGATGGGAACGCTGACGAGGACGACGTCGGCATCGGCGGCCGCCTCTTCGGGTGTCAGGCGGGTGTCGAGATCCGAAATCATGACGGCGTGGCCCAGATCGGCGAACAGGCCGGCCATACATCGGCCCATCGCGCCCCGGCCGCCGATGACGGCGACCGTTCGAGATTCGACATCTAGGGGCAGCTCGGCCTTGAGGGCGGCTTGGCGGTCGCGGCTGGCCCAGAGGATCAGGCGAAACAGGCTCTCGGTCAGGTCGGGCGACAGGCCCAGCGGCACGGCGCGGTCGCGGCGGTCTCGGATCAACTCGCGCTCGCGCTGGAGGTCCCGGATGGGCACGGTGTGCTCGCGCTTGTAGTCCGCGATCTCGGCAACCAGGGCATAACGCCGACCGAGAAGCTGGAGCAAGTCGCGATCGACGGCGTCGATCATTGCGCGGAGGACGGAGAGCGGCCGCGTGCGGCCGTGTGCGGCGTCGCAAGGTGGTGTGTTCATCGTGCAGGTCCTCCAGGGCGCTCTCATCCGACAAAAAAACCCGGGCTTCCGCCCGGGGTTATGGGTGCACACACATGGCTCGTACGGGTGCGACGAGGGTCAGGCGGTCGGGGCGTCAGCCTTTTGCGGCGGTGTAGAGTTCGTCGACCTTTTTCCAGTTGACCGTGTTCCACCAAGCGGCGATGTAGTCGGGCCGGCGATTCTGATAGTTGAGGTAATAGGCGTGCTCCCAGACATCGAGGCCGAGGATAGGCGTGTGGCCCTGCATATAGGGCGAGTCCTGGTTGGCCGTGCTGCCGATGTGGAGCTTTCCGTTGGCGTCGAGGCCGAGCCAGGCCCAGCCGCTGCCGAACCGGGTCGCGGCGGCCTTGGAGAATCTCTCCTTCAACGTCTCAAAGCTGCCGAACACCTCGTCGATCGCCGCGCCGATCGAACCGCCGGGCTTGCCGCCGCAGTTCGGACCCATGACCTGCCAGAACAGGGCATGGTTGACGTAACCGCCGCCGTTGTTGATGACGGCTTGACGAATGGCTGCGGGCACGCTGTTGATATTTCGCAGGATGTCCTCGGCGGACTTGCCGGCGAGCGCCGCCTGGCCTTCCAAGGCGGCGTTGAGCTTTGTCGTGTAGCCGTTGTGGTGCTTGTCGTGATGGATTTCCATCGTCCGGGCGTCGATGTGGGGTTCGAGGGCGTCAAAGGCATACGGTAAGGGGGGCAGTTCAAAAGCCATGGGGGCGCTCCTTTTCGATGAGGCGGTACAAGGTTTTGATGGTGTTCTCCGAACACGGGAATGTAGTTATCCTGCGGCTGCAGGTCAAGCGACAGGTTGCGCCGCCATGCCGGCGAATCACGGGGCACTGGCGGACAACCCGCCAGTGGCACCCGCGAGTTGTCCGCTCGCTTACGGTCGCGGTTCGGATCGGGTCTGCCTGGTCTGCCGTGCTGGATTTTCGGGCGGTTCGTCAGCCCTTGATACAATACGGCTGGTGTACGCGAAACACAGGGTGCGGTCAGGCCGATGAATGGAGGGCCGCTGTCGGTGCACCTGCCGGCTTCCGTGCCCGATGAGGAACAGGATGATGATTCAACTGGCCAGACGTCCATTACTGTTGATCGTTCGCGATGGGTGGGGGCACAATCCGCACGTCGAGTGGAACCACGCCAATGCCGTGCACCTGGCCCGGACGCCCGTTGATGAGCGGCTGCGGGCGGCCTATCCGTGGGTCCAGGTCCATACGAGCGGCGAGGACGTCGGCCTGCCGGCCGGTGTGATGGGCAACAGCGAGGTCGGCCATCAGAACATCGGGGCCGGCCGGATCGTCGATCAGGCGGTCATGCGGATCACACGGACGATCCGCGACGGCTCTTTTTTGACAAACCCACGGTTTTCGGCCGCGGTCGAGCATTGCCGCGCGACAGGCGGCAGTCTTCACCTTATGGGTCTGTGCAGCAGCGCCGGCGTCCACTCGATACTGGAACACGCGTTCGGCGTCCTTGAGCTGGCGAAACGCGGGGGACTGGGCGTGGATCGCGTTTTGTTCCACGCCTTTGGCGACGGGCGGGACACGCCGCCGAGGTCGGGCATCGGCTTTATCCGGGAGGTCGAAACCAGGATGCGCGAGTTGGGCATCGGGCGGGTGGCGACCGTCGTGGGCCGCTATTACGCGATGGACCGCGACAATCGATGGGACCGGGTCGAGAAGGCGTATCGACTGTTGACCGAATCGAAGGGCCGACGCGCCGCCACCGCCGAGGAGGCGTTTCAAAACTACTACGACCATCCGACCGAGCCGAACCGCGCAGGCGATGAGTTCGTGGAGCCGACCGTGGTCGGCGAGCCGTGTCCGATCAAGGCGGGTGATGCCGTGATCTTCTACAACTATCGTGGAGATCGGCCGAGGGAGATCACGAAGGCGTTTGTCTATGATGAGTTTCCTTGGGTGGAGGGAGGAACGAGAAGGGATTCTCGTTCCAGCG
>JBHHVX010000021.1:0-35547 GCA_046754505.1 Phycisphaerae bacterium
CCGGACGATCGGATGCCTTATACTGACTTAGGGTGGAGCATCTTCGGACCGTCTTCTCGGACGACACGGGAACCGCGCCATCCTCACGGAGAAACACCATGCAAGGAAAGCCTGCCGTTCTGATCGTTCCCGCCACACTCATGCTGCTCCTGAACCCGGCCTCGCAAGCGGTCGCCACGTCGCCGGGCGACTGTCCGGCCCCGGGGAAACACTGGGCGTGCGGCCATGCGATGCAGCCCGCCGGCCTTCCGGCGCCGCGCGGCGTCTTTGGTCCCGGCGACCCACAACCCGAAACGCTGTGGACCGACGTTACGCACACCAAGATCGACATCGACGTCGATCCAACCGCCCGCACCATCTCCGGAATCGTCACCATCGACGCCACATCGCTGATCAACGGCCTCACGTCGCTCGTGCTCTACCTGAATCCGACCGGTGGGGCCATGATCGTCACCGGCGTCGGAGGCAACGGCGTCAGCTACACCTACATCGGCGATACGGTCACCGTCACGTTGGACGCCACATACAACACCGGCCAGATATTCACCGTGTCGGTGGCCTACCGGGGTTCTCCCCAGGACGGCGTCTACTGGGGCAGCCACAACAACGGCACGTCGGTCGTCGACATCGTCGCCACGCTGAGCGAGCCTTACTCCGCCCGCGGCTGGTGGGTCGGCAAGGACGTCCTCAACGACAAGTGTACGTTTGAAATCTGGGTCACCGTGCCCGACACCCTCGTCGTCGTCAGTAACGGCCTCCTCCAAGGCGTCGACCCGATGCCGGGGGCGAAGCTCCGGTATCGCTGGAGCGAGAGCAACCCGATGATCCCCTATCTCGCCTCGCTCGCCATCGGCGACTACCAGCTCTACGCCACCCAGTACGTCCATCTCGGCGATACCATGCCGATGGACTTCTACATCCTCCCGGAATCGAACACCCCCGCCTGGCAGGCCCACGCGGACACCTACGTCACGATGACGCAGGTCTTTTCCGACGTCTATGGGCAGTATCCCTTCATCACCGAAAAAGGCGGTATGGTGCACACGCCGACCCTCGGCGGCACCTTCATGGAGCACCAGACGATTCCGTCGATGCCCGTGTTCGACATCGACTGGATCAACGCCCACGAGCTAAGCCACCAGTGGTGGGGCGACACCGTCACCTGCGAGACGTGGGGCGACACCTGGCTCAACGAGGGCTTCGCCACCTTCTCCGAAGCCATCTGGGCGGAGTTCAAGCCCGGTGGCAGCCTCTCGGCCTACCATGCCTGGATGGACGCCCGGCTCCCCTGGAACCCGGACGCTCGGGTCTTCGTGACCAACGTCAACAGCGTCGGCGCGATCTTCGCAACCAACTCGTCCTACTACAAGGGATCCTGGGTGCTTCACATGCTGCGGCACGTGCTCGGGGACGCGACGTTCTTCCAAGCGCTGCTCGACTACCGCGCCGCATTCGAGGGAGACAGCGCGACGACCGGCGAATTCGCCGCGTCCGTCTCGGCCACGGCCGGCTATGACCTGTCTTTCTTCACCAACCAGTGGGTGATGAACACCGGCAGTCCCGACTACGAATACGCCTGGGCCCCCGGTCAGGCGGGCGGACAGGACTACCTCCTCCTGCGAATCGACCAGACCCAGGGCAACCGCGGCTTCGGCCTGGTTAAGATGCCGATCGACGTCGCCGTCACGACCACCGCCGGCACGGCGACCTATGTCGTGTGGAGCATCAACGCCATCGACACCTTCGCCATTCCGATCCCGGGTCCGCCCCAGCAGGTCTCCCTCGATCCCGACGCGTGGGTGCTCACCCACAGCATGGCGCAGGCCGGACTGGTGATCGGCGCCCCCGTCTGCCAAGGTGACATGAATGAAGACGGAGCCGTGCGCGGTGACGATATTCAGCTATTTGTCAGCGCCCTGGTCAATCCCGCCGCGGCTCCCGAGGTCTGGCGCCGCGCCGACATGAACCTCGACGGCCACCACGACGCGGGCGACGTACCGGCGTTCGTAAACGCCCTCATCGGGACCGCCTGTCCGCCGTAGCAACCGAACGTCCGCGCCACCGCCCGAGGCGCCCGCGAGTTTGCGGGAATGTGCGTAAATGTGCACTTGGGCGTGTAGCGCACCCATCCGAAACGATGTTCGCAACGTCGCGGGCCGTCCCGTGCGGCCTCGATACCCAAAAAAGGTGCGTGCCCTTCGCCCCGAGAGCGGTTATCTTGATAGGCGGCGAGCGGGCTGCTCTCCAAAGGGGCCGGACCCTCCATTCGTTGGCGAGCGCAGAACTGCAGAAAGGCGCTGGACTGATGCACCGAATCCTCCTGCTTTCGGCGATTCTGGCCGCGGTGACGCAATCCGCCACCGCGCAGTGGGTAACCTTTCAGGACGACACCGCCACGCGGCTGTCGCTCTCCAGCGTCGGCCTCAACGACGGCCAGGAAAAGGACGTCGCCATCGCGGACTTCAATCACGACTTCTGGACCGATGTCGTCGTGGTGCGCAAGCTGCCCTTCTCCGTCCCCGGGGCGCGTCAGGACGTCCTGCTAATGAACGAGACCGGTGTCCTCGTCGACCGGACGGCCGAACTGGCCCCCGGGTTTCTGGCGGACCTGACCGACGCCCGCGACGTGCTCTGCACCGACCTCAACATGGACGGATGGGAAGACATCGTTGTCGCCACCACGTTCGGTGATGCACCCAAGTTCTATCGGAACCTCGGCGTCGACGGCCAGGGGACGTGGCTCGGGTTCGTCGACGAATCGTCCCGTATCGGTCCGATCGGCAACCAGTCCATGCCGTTTCGCATGTGTGCGGTCTCGGCCGGCGACGTGAACGGCGACGCCGTGCCCGACCTCATGTTCTCGAATTACAACGGCGGTGACGACCTGTTGATGATCAATGACGGCGCCGGCGTGTTCACCGACGAAACCGTGGCTCGGCTCGGGCCGCTGGCCAACGTGGCCTTCGGCACACAGAATACTATTGTCGATATGGATAACGACGGCGACAACGACATCGTCAAGATTTCGTCGCTGTTCAACGCCCCGCCCTTCGGCATCGGCACCTTCATCCTGTGGAACGACGGCACCGGCCACTATTCCCAGTTCGCCCAGGTGCCCGGCACCACCCAGGACTATATGTTTGTCGTGGGCAAGCTGGACGCCAACAACACACGCGACCTCTATGTCGTGCTCGACCCCCAGGACACCATCCAGCTTGCAACCGTCAACGGGCCTCAGAGTCTTACCTGGAACGGTTTTGAGCCGAATCCGTCTCCCCGGACGGCCGGCTTCGGCGGCAATGCCAAACTGGCCGACATCGACAACGATGGCGACCTCGACCTCGGCATCGGGCCGATCGACGTCGACATCGCCAACTGCGGCAGCCCGGTCGAATTCACACTCCTTCAAAACCCGGGCGATGGAGTCTTGTTCGACCCCTGGCCCGGCTCACAGAGCCAGAACTTTCACACAGACCCGCACGACTTCGCCTTTCTCGACATCAACAACGACGGTTGTCTCGACATCTTCATGGGCCTGTGCACCGGCTGGCGGGTCTTTATCCAGACCAATGGAAACTGCTTTCTCCTCGGCGACATGAACTGCGACAGCGTGCTCGACGGCCGGGACATCGGTCCGTTCGTCATCGGCCTGATCGATCGAGCAGGGTTCGTCGCGATGTACCCCAATTGCGACCTCAAACACGCCGACTTCAACAGCGACCTGCGTCTGGACAGCGTCGATCTCAACGCCTTCGTTGCGCGTCTGCTCGTGAGTTGAGCGGTCTGTCGCAACCGTCAGGACACACGCAGCGCGGCGAGGCGAGACGCGACCGCGACAATAATCTCCAGCGCCCGGTCGATCTCGTCTTCCGTAGTGTCGTGCGACAGGCTGAAACGGACGGACCCGTTCGCGGCTCGATCGTCGATCCCCATGGCCGCGAGGACGTGGGATGGTTCGATCGCCCCGCTGCTGCACGCCGACCCACTCGCGGCACAGACGCCGGCCTCGCTGAGAGCGATCAGGACGGCCTCGGCCTCAAGCCCGGCGAACGCGATGTTCGTCGTGTTGGGCACGCGGACGGCCCGATCACCGTTGACCCCCGCGAAGTCAATGCGTGCGAGAATCCCGCCTTCGAGCCGGTCGCGCAGAGCCGCCACGCACGTCATCTCCGGCAGCCGCCGTTGTGCCAGTTCGGCCGCCCGGCCGAACCCGACAATGCCCGCAACATTCTCGGTGCCGGGCCGCAGGTCACGCTCCTGATGGCCGCCCACCAGTTGGCTCCGCATCCGCACGCCCGGCCCGACATACAGCGCTCCCACACCCTGGGGACCGTGCATCTTGTGCGCCGAAAAGCTCGCCAAGGCGACACCGAGTCCGCGTACGTCGATCTCGATCTTTCCCGCGGACTGCACCGCATCGACGTGCAGCGGTACGCCGCGTGCCGCGCACCGCTCGGCCACTTCGCCAATGGGAAAAATCACGCCGGTCTCGTTGTTGGCGTGCATGACGCTGGCGAGGACCGTGTCGTCCGTCAAGGCGGCGCCGAACGCATCGAGGTCAAGTCGACCGCCGGCGTCCACGCCCACGAACGTAACGCCGTAGCCCTGGTCGGCGAACCGGCGGCACAGGCCATGCACCGCGACATGCTCGACGGCGGTCGTGACGACATGGCGTTTCGACGGGCACGCGGCAAGGACGCCACGGATCGCCAGGTTGTCGGACTCGGTGCCGCCGCTCGTGAACACGATGCCACGGGGGCGAGCGCCGACCAGCGTAGCCACCTGCTCGCGCGCCGTCTCGATCGCGTGTCGCGCCCGCTGGCCTGCCCGGTGCAGACTGGAAGCATTGCCATAGACGTCGGACCACAACGGCCCCATGGCGTCCACGACCTCGGGAGCCGCACGGGTCGTCGAGTTGTTGTCGAGATAGATGGCCGCCATTCGGGTGATTATAGCCGCGGCCTGTCGGCGGTGAGCAGGCGCGAAACCCGGCGGCACGCCGGCACCGTTCCTTGACACGCGCCAAGGCCCGCCGGATACTCCGGCAGGAGCGGCACGGGCGATGGCAACTGAGCGAATCAAGCTGAATCCGGACGGAACCGACAGCCCGCAGATCGAGAAGATCGCGCGGGTGCTGGCCGGCGGCGCCCTCGTGGCCATCCCGACGGAGACCGTCTACGGCATCGCCGCCAACGCGGGTCTCGATGACAGCGTGCGACGCCTGCGATCGATCAAAGGCCACGCCGCCGATCGCCCCTTCACCGTGCACATCGGTCGCCGGGCCGCCTGCGACGATTTCGTCCCCGACATTCCGCCGATGGGCCGCCGCCTCATCCGCAAGGGCTGGCCCGGCCCGCTCACGCTCGTGTTTCGGTTGGACGACCCCGCTCGGGCGCCGGCCCATGCGACCCTGAGTCCCGAAGGCGCCGCCGCTGCCTACGTCCACCAGACGATCGGACTCCGCCTGCCGGACCACCCCGTGGCCGCGGCGATCCTGGCGGCGGCCGGCGCCCCGATCATCGCATCGAGCGCCAACGAGACGGGCGCCTCGCCTCCGACCACGGCCGATGCCGTCAGCGAGGCCCTCGACGGCCGGATCGATCTGATCGTGGACACCGGCCGCACACGCTATGGACAGGGATCGACGATCGTCAAGCTGAACGGCACGGGATATGAACTGCTGAGGACCGGCGTCTACGACGCACGCACGATCCGCCGGTGGGCGACGGTCAACATCCTGTTCGTCTGCACGGGCAACACCTGTCGGAGTCCCATGGCCGCCGGAATCTTCAGGAAGATGGCGGCTGAGCGGCTCTCGTGCGATGTATCGCAGTTGCTCGAACGCGGAGTCAACATCGAATCGGCGGGCACCTCCGGAGGCGGAGGCAGCGCCTCACCGTCCGCGGTCGAGGTGTGCCGGCGCCGGGGCGTCGACATCGCGTCCCATCGGGCAAGGGCCTTGTCGCTCGATCACATCCGCCCTGCCGATCGAATCTACACCATGAGCCGTCATCACCTCGAGACCGTCGCGGCGATGGATCCGGAATCCGTCGCCAAGACCTCCATGCTCGATCCCGGGGACCAGGATATCGCCGACCCCATCGGCGGCACCGTCGAGGACTACGACGCGACGGCCAGCAAGATCAGTGTGGCGCTCGAACGGCGCCTCGAAGAGGTTCCCTTATGAAGATTGCAGTCGGCGCGGATCATCGTGGATTCATTGCCAAGACAAACGTAAAGATTGTCCTCACGGAATTGGGCCAGGAAGTCGTCGATTTCGGCACCGACTCGGCAAAGGCCTGCGACTACCCCGACGCCGCGTATCCGGCCGCCACGGCGGTTCGGGATGGCACATGCGATCTCGGCGTACTGTTCTGCGGCACGGGCATCGGCATGTGCATCGCCGCCAACAAAGTCCAGGGCATCCGGGCCGCGTTGTGCCACGACGAATTGACGACCGAGATGGCGCGGCGACACAACAACGCCAATATGCTCTGTCTTCCGGCGGACCTCGTCGGCGACGCGCTGATGCGACGTATCGTCGAAGTCTGGCTGAAGACCCCGTACGAAGGCGGACGACATGACCGGCGTGTCGACAAGATCGGCGATATCGAATCCAGAGAGCACGACCGAACCTGACGCCGGACGGCGATGGTGGCCGCCTCTCTGCACCAGCCTGTCACACAGCAAGGCGGGATGACCAGTCCATGACGTGCCCTGAGTGTGAAAAGACGGTCGATGCCGACAGCAGGTTCTGCAAGCACTGCGGTGCGAGACTCCATCCGCCGGAACGAAGTGCCGGCCGTATGGCCGGCACCACCGGGCAAGCGGGCGCCGCGGCGGCCGAGACGACCGATGAAAAACCGCTCTGGGAGGGGCGGCGCTCCTGGCGTTCGTACTACGGCGCATGGGCCGCGTGCGCAGCCATTGGCGTTTCACTGCCGGTCGCCGTGTACCGCATGACCGAGGCGGACAGCCCCCTGCGAACCTGGGCGGGGGTCGTGGTGGCGGCATTCATGCTCTCCGTCATCGTTCAAGAGACGCTCGTGGTATTCGGACGGCGATACCGGCTGACCAGCCGCCGATTGTTCATCGAACGGGGGATTCTGACACGAGTCATCGATCAGACCGAACTGGTTCGCATCGACGATGTCCGCATCCGACAGGGGATCGTCGGCCGAATCGTCGATACCGGCGACGTGGAAGTCCTGGGAAGCGATACGACGGACGGGAGCATCGTGTTCAAGTCGATCAGTTGTCCGACCGAGGTCGCGGAGATGTTGTTGCAGCACGTCCGCGACCTGCGAAACCGGAAGACCCTGCTTGTGGAGCACGTCTAACACTTGGGCGACACACCCGCCATCCGCGCCGCACGGACGACACGTTCCGGCGGCCTGACCGCTCTGGCGGCGGCATTCATCATCATCGTCGCCGCCGTCGGGCTGGAATACCCGCGATGGGGCGCGACCTTCACGCCGGCACGGGTTTTTTTCGCCGGGCCGGATGACTACATGCGCGTCTATCGGGCACGCCAAATCGCCCGCGGCCACACCTTTCGCGTCGGCTACATGCCGGAGATCAGCGCCCCGGTCGGAGCTTCCCATCACTGGACCGCGCCAATGGATTACCTGATCGTCGGCGCCGCTCGGCTGTGCGGCCCGGTCCTCCGGGGAATCAACCACGCGGATTCCCTGGGCTGCGTCGCCGCGTGCCTTCCAGTCCTCCTCGGTGCCGCCTTCCTCGCCTGCATGATCGCGCTGATTCACCGATCTGTGGGATCCACGCCCGCCCTGCTGATCGGACTGATCGTGGCACTCTCGCCGCCGTTTCATCGCGTCTTTCAACTCGGCCATCCGGACCATCACGGGCTGCTGGAACTCTTGTTCGTGATCGCCCTCGGAGGCGTGCTGCCTCGACATCGCAAAGACGAACACCCCGGAGATCCGACCCGCAGGAGCGCGATCCTCAGCGGCCTGGCGACCGGACTGGCCATCTGGGTCGCCTCAGAGGCCCTGCTTATCTGGTTCGTGATCCTGGCCGGGTTCTCGCTAGCCTGCCTCTACGGCCCGCCCATCTCGCGACGCCGATGGGCCTCGGCCCGTCTCGTCTGGAATCTTTCGGTGGCGGCGATGGTGGCCGGTGGCTATCTCTTCGAGAACTGGCACGATCTGAACGTGGTCGCCATCGACAAGATCAGCCTGTTTCACGTGTTCCTCGCCGGCATCGCCTTTCTGGCGCCGGGGCACGTGCCGGCTTCGGAGCCTGTTCGCCCACTTCAAGACGGGACACCTGTGCCGCGCGAACCCAGCCGCGCGCAGTCTCAAACAACACTTAACGTCGCGTTGCTGACGGCGGTCGCGGCTTTCCTCATCTGGCTGCGTTTCCAAGACCATGCAGTGTTTGAATACGTCAGTCGTCCCGAGTTTGCACGCTGGTCGGCCCAGATCGAGGAACTCCAGCCGCTCTACGTCCGGACCGATGATGCCTGGTCTCTGCAACAACTCCACCGCGAACTCGGCTACGCGATCTACGCACTGCCGCTGGCGTGGATGTTCTTCATTCGCTCACCGCGCATACCCCGCGCGATGCGGACGACCGCGGGCCTGCTGGCACCGGTCATCGCCATCCTCACGGTCCGCTACCTTCGATGGATGGACCACTACAGTGTGGCCGTCGTGCCGGTCATCGTGCTCGGTCTGTGGCAGGCGCTCCGGTCCTGGGCGCCGCGCGACCTGCGCGACAGGCCGGTCGCGCTCTTCGTCACGGTCGGGTTGGTGTTGGCGGCCCTGAATCTTCCGGCTGCAACCAACGTGCTGTCACGACGGACCCAAGGTGAAATCTCGGTGCGGCGGTATGTCGGGCGGGCCGATTTTGTCGCTCAACAGATCCGCCGCCAGGAGGCCGACCCGTCCAACCTCGGCGACGCGCGCCGCAGGACGATTCTCTGCGACGACATGGACGGACCGGTCCTACTCTACTACACCGGTCTTCCGGTCGTGGCGACGCCGTATCACCGAGCCATCAACGGGCTGATCGAAGTTGCCCGGTTCTTCGCCGAGACGGATCCGACGGCCGCCCGCGATCAACTCGACCGCCTCGGCGTACGATACATCGTCGTGCCGCCGCGGATCAACGAACAACTCATGCACTATGAGCAGATCGCCTTCGGTGAGCTGCGCTCGTTCGACAAACCCGACCTGAGGATTGACGAGCTTGGGCTTCTCCAACAGACGCTTCACTACCGACGCTCCCAGGTCGTGCGGACCATGGCTTATCGCCTTCAGAACGACCCGCTCCAGTTCCCCGACCGACGACCGCCGCCTGTCATTCCGGGCGTCGAACTGATCGCGCGTATTCGCGAGAACCCGCAGACACCCAGCCGCAGCACCGGGCTGCTCTACATGGTGCATGATCGGCCGGGCGAGGCCGGCGAATCTGCGGCCGGAACATAGTACGGCAGCGCTACTTTACGCCATTCTGAGCGATGGATCGGCATGGTTGGCCGCCGATGAAAGAGACCGTCCATCGCAGTAGCGTCTGCCCCCCGTGGCCGACGTGGAAGACAGGACACGTGCCGCCATGCCTGTTGGCCACGGAGGGCCAACGCTACGCTCTGCGTAACGCCGGCAATGTAGCGCTGCCATAGTAGGCAGATATCCCCGAGGTGTTCCGGTGCCGGTGGGTGTATAATGTCGTGCGAGTTGGCGAACGGCGCCCGGCCGATCGCCCGTTGTGGAATCTGCCATGTCAGACCCGAAACAGGAAATCGCCCGCCTTCGCGAGGAAATCCGCCGACACGACCACCTCTACTACGCCGAAACGCGGCCGGTCCTGTCCGACCGTGAGTATGACCGGCTGTTTGACCGTCTCAAGTCCCTCGAAGCCGCCCATCCCGAACTCGTCACGTCAGACTCCCCCACCCAGCGGGTCGGCGAGACGCCGATCGATCGGTTTGTCAACGTGCGTCATGCCGTGCCGATGTTGTCCATTGATAACACCTACAACGAATCGGCGTTGCGGGAGTTCGACAGCCGCGTCGCCCGCGGCCTCGACGGCCGGCCTTACGAATACCTGGTCGACCCCAAGATCGACGGCGTCTCGGCCTCGTTGCGCTACGAGAACGGCGTGCTGACGCTCGGGGCCACGCGCGGCGACGGCCGCACCGGGGACAACATCACCGCGAGCGTCAGGACCGTCCGTGCGATTCCCCTGCACCTGCTCGGCGCCGATTGGCCTGACGTCCTGGAAGTCCGGGGAGAGGTGTTCTGGCCCCGCCCGGCGTTCGACGCCTACAACGCTCGACGCGAGGCCGAGGGAAAGGAGGCGTTTGCCAATCCGCGGAACGCCACAGCCGGAACGATCAAACAGAAAGACGCCCGGGCCGTCGCGGACCGCGGCCTCACCTTCATCGCTCATGGCATCGGCGAGTTGGCCGGGACTGCGTTTGAGACCCTGGCGGAGATGTTCGCGGCGTTCAACCGCTGGGGCGTTCCGGTCAGTCCTCATGCCCGAGTCTGTGAGAATATCGACGCAGTAAGTGCGTTCGTCCATGAATGGAACGACCGCCGGCACGATCTGGACTACGAAACGGACGGGCTGGTCATCAAGGTGAACCGCCTCGCGCAGCACCGCACACTGGGTGCAACGAGTCGCTATCCGCGCTGGTGCATCGCGTACAAGTTTGCAGCCGAACGGGCGGAGAGCATTCTGGAGGCCGTGGATGTTCAGGTGGGCAAGCTCGGAACGCTGACGCCCCGGGCCGTCATGCGGCCGATGCAGCTCTCGGGCACCACGGTCCGCCACGCAAGCCTGCACAATTTCGATCAGGTTGACCGACTGGACGTCCGCATCGGTGACACCGTCGTGGTGGAGAAGGCCGGTGAGATCATCCCGCAGGTCGTCGGCGTGGTGCAGGAAAAACGCCCGAAGGACGCAAAGCGGATCGCCCGCCCCAAACGGTGCCCGGTCTGCAAGGGTGAAGTGGCGCAGGATGAAGGCGGCGTCTATCTCCGCTGCATCAACCCCGCCTGTGAGGCCCAGCTCAAGGAGCGGCTCAAGTACTTCTGCGGCCGTGGGCAGATGGACATCGAAGGCCTCGGTCAGGTGTTGATCGAGAAACTGGTCGACGAAGG
Source organism: Phycisphaerae bacterium (assembly GCA_046754505.1). Lineage (GTDB taxonomy): Bacteria > Planctomycetota > Phycisphaerae > UBA1845 > UTPLA1 > JAPULF01. The sequence continues at coordinate 11,133 of JBHHVX010000021.1, forward strand.
GTTGCTACACAGCTTCGCCGACATCTACCGCCTTGTCCGGCACCACGACCGGCTCGTTCGCCTCGAGAGCGAACAAGAGAGAACGATCAAGGGCAAGCTAACGCTGATCCGTGTGCCGTTCGGCGATAAGCGCACCGACACGCTGCTGGCGGCGATTGAAGCGAGCAAGACGCGACCGCTGGCTCGTGTCCTCGCCGCCTTGAACATCCGACACGTCGGCGGAGCGTCCGCCGAACTGCTGGCGCAACACTTCCGAACGATGCAGGCCATCGCAGACGCCGCCGAGGAGGACCTTCAGGCGGTGGACGGAGTCGGTCCGGAGATGGCCCTGTCGATTCGGGCTTTCTTCGGCAGCAAGGTGGGCGATCGCGCCTGGCGGTCACTGGCCGAGGCGGGCGTCCGCATGACCCAGCCGGCCGTGCCTCGGCGTGGCCCTCAGCCCCTCGCGGGCAAGACGATCGTCGTGACCGGTTCGCTGAAGCATTTTGGGCGCAAGGAGATCGAACAGCTTATCAAGGACCTCGGCGGCCGGACGGCGGCCGCCGTGAGCAAGAAGACCGACTTCGTCCTGGCCGGCGACAAGCCCGGCAGCAAGCTGGACAAGGCCCGAAAACTGGGCGTCCACGTTCTGGACGAGGAGGCATTCCTCGCACTGGCCGGCATGAAAACAGGGTGACCCGGCGTGGGCCGCGTGGCCGAGACACGACCGCCGCCACGCATCCCGGCGTCGAGGGCGGCCTTTTATTTGACTCTTGCGAGATCGCACCACGCGCTTCGGCATAGTCCCTCCCGTGAGCCGACCGCGACCGTCCCATCCGCCGACAGCCGGACTGAATGCGTTGTGACGACTCCCGAATGACGATGAACCAGACGTGTTGGGATTCGACTCCGGACAGCTTCCATCGGTCCTCGCGGCCTCGACCGGGTCGGTCGCTCTGGCGACTGCGGCCGTCACGTTTGGCATCGCCGTCACTTGGCTGTGCATCTCTGTAAAACGGACCTGTCGGGCGGCGCGGGAGCACTGTCGGCACCTCGAAGAGCAGGTCCGGGAACACGGCCTCCGTCTCAAATCGCTGGAGACGCGGATCGCAGCCCCCAAGGCATCCGCGAGCACGCCGCGCCTCGAGCAGGCCTGCGAACGGCTGATCGCCGAACTGGGCATCAAGGCGCCGCGCGGTCCCGACCGATACGCCCTGATTGTCCGAAAGCTGATCGAGAACGGACGCGCCCATCGGCGGAGGATGGAGGGGCTGCTCGGGAGACTTCAGGAGATGCAGCAGTCCACCGCGGCCCGGCAAGTACAAATCGAGAAGCGGGCCAACGAACTCGAGCCTCTCATCGCCCGCGTCACGAAGACCGCGCAACGACTCGCCGATGCGGAGCAATGTGCCGATCGAACCAAGGGCGCGATGGAAACACTCGACGAATGCCTGAACGCCCAACTGGCGCGACGCGAGGACATCGTGGAACGAATCGACAGGCAGATCGGGACCCGAAACATTCAACTCGTCACGGACATCCTGCGGGCGGAGGGCATGCACCTCCAACTCAGCACCGCGTTGGGGGATGTTGACCACGTCGTCCGGAATCTTGGACGGCTGGCATCGGAGGCGGACACAGCCGATGCCGCCACGTCCGATCCTCTCGCGGAACCCACCGCGCCGACCCTGCCATCCGATTGATCCCGCCGCCGCCCTCTCCTTCTCATCGACCGTGGTCACGCCGCCGCCACGCCGGGGCCGACCATCACACGCGCCATCCACGGTTGCATCCGGGGCCGTTCGGCGATAGAACCATCGCCCGACCGTGACTTCGTAAAGGAGCAGGAACAAAATGATCAATCAACGACTGGCTCGGCTTCGCACGGCCATGCACGACGCAGAATTGGAGGCGCTGTTCGTCTCAAGCCCCAAGAACGTCCGCTACATCAGCGGGGCCAGGCCGATGATGTGCGAGATCGTCCAGCCTCTCGCCGATCCGGAGTACTTCGTCCTGATCCAGCCCGACCGCTGTGACCTGCTGTGCGACGGACGGTACTTCAGCGGCGTTCGGGACCTGCCGGGGGTCACGCCTCAGCTTCTTGAGACGCCTCTGACACCTCAGGTCATCGGCGACAAGATCAGAGAACGGCTGACGCCGGGCGCCAAGCAGATCGGCTTCGAGCGGAACAGCCTGCTTCATGGTGATGCGCTCGCACTATTGGAGGCGACCGATGGCCTCGACTGGCATGGTGCGGATGATCTGATCACGCGGCTCCGCGTCCTCAAGTCACCGGAGGAGTGCGAAACCCTGCGGAGGGCACAGGCAATCACTTGTGACGCATTCGATCACGTCGCCGGAATCATCCGGCTCGGCATGACCGAACATCAGGTCAGCCGCCAGATCGAGAGCTATCTGTGCGATCACAGCGAAGGCAACTCGTTCCATCCCATCGTGGCATTCGGCGAGACCGGGAGCAATGCCCACTACACGCCTTCGCCCGACCGCAAGCTGGAAAAGGGACAGCTTGCACTCCTCGACTTCGGGGCGATCTACGACGGCTATTGCGGTGATCTGACCCGGATGATCTGCATGGGCAAGGCCGACGATCGACAGCGCGAAGTCTACGACCTCGTCCGCACCGCCCAGCAGCGATGTCTCGATGGGGTTCGGCCGGGCATGACCACCGGCTCGCTCGATGCCCTGTGCCGCAACTTCTTCAAGGAAAACGACTGCGCGGACCACTTCATCCACGGAACGGGCCACGGTGTCGGGCTTGCGGTCCATGAAGAGCCGCGGCTCAAACAGCGGTTCGAGACAAAAACGAAACCCGGAATGGTCTTTACGGTGGAACCGGGCCTCTATTACGAGGGCTGGGGCGGCGTCCGCATTGAAGACATGGTGATTGTCACCGAGTCGGGTTGCGAAAACATCACGCGGACCTCGAAAGACCTGCTCGAGCTGGACGTGTGATCGATCGAGCGAACGGTTCGGAACCGTGCGAAGGATGTCGCCGCCGTGTACCAGGACGTTTCGCGGCATCGAATGGAGAACGCATCATGAAATCACGTCTTTTTGTCCCCGGCCTGGGTCTGGTCGTCCTGTTCGCGGGATGCGCGAACGACGCCTCGGTCCGTACGTCGTCGAGCGAAAACGCCGCCATCCACCGGATCAAGTCGGCCAAGGAGTTGAAGGCCCGGCTCGATGCACACGAGGTGACGGCCGTCCATTCGCTGGACCGGGCACACTACCAACGCGGCCACATCCCCGGCGCCCTCCATGTCGACTACGAACGGATGGAGCCTGGCGCGCTGCCGGCGGACAAAAAGGCGCCTCTGGTCTTTTACTGCGCCGGCGGTGGGTGTCCGGTCAGTGGCATGGCGGCTCGAAAGGCCGTCGAGTTCGGCTATACGAATGTCTGGGTCTACGAGGGCGGCATCAAAGAGTGGCGTGCCGCGGGCCTGAAGCTGGCGACCGGCAGCCACCCCTGACAGGGCGCCCGCCAGCCAGCGGGCACCTCTTACAAGCCGCCACCGAGATTATACTGGCCGATTGCCCCGCCGAGCTTAGACTGTCTACGGGTGTCGGAACGCTCGCGTGGAATCGGCCGGCAGAGGCCGCCGACCGCTCCTCGGGCAAGCCGGCGCCGGCGAATCATGACGGGAAGTCCGACCGTGCAACAGCCATGCCCACGATGTCGTTTCGCGAACCGCTCAGAGGCTCGCTTCTGCGCCCGCTGCGGCCTCACGCTCGATCTCGTGCCGGGGCTTCCACGGACCGCCGGCCACGTCAAACACCCGCAACCGGAAGCGGTGCCGGAACAATTTGAGCGCTGCAACGCGGCGGAAGACCTGTACTTTCGCTGGAAGGCGGCGTGGGGCAACGGGACGTTTCTCGGCACGGAGCCGATTGCGCTCACGCTGTTCAACGCCGGGTATCCGCTCGAATCGGTCGAACTGAAGGTCGAGGGCACGGACGGCGACGGAACCACCGCGTTCGCCGTGGTCCTCCAGACGCCCGCCCTGCCGCGCGGACGCCAAGTCGGCCTTGAAGTTTCTTCGTATGAACTGTCGAGGCCGGTAGACGGACTGACCGTATCTCTAGTGTCTGCGGAGTTTGGATCAGAAGAACCGTGCCCGCCCTGATGCGGGAGAAAGGACAGAACCATGTTTGCCTCTATTCTTGCGCTCTCCACGGGCACGACGGCGGGGCTCGTCTTTCTGGTCGCCGTCGCGGTCATCGTCGGAATCTTCTTCCTCCTATCGGCGTTCACGGTGGAGCAGCAGACGCGAGCGGTCGTCGAGCGGTTCGGCAAGTTTGTCAAGGTCGCGCCGCCGGGGTTGAACTGGAAGACGCCCTTCATCGAACGGGTCGCCGGGCGGGTCACGCACCGTGTGCGAGAACTGGAGATCGAGGTCGAGTCCAAGACCAGGGACGACGTGTTCGTAGACCTGAAGATCGCGGTGCAGTTCTTCGTCGGCGAAACCGATGAGGCCGTCATCGCAGCCCACTACAAGCTGATGAACCCCGGCCAGCAGATCAGTTCGTATGTCTTCGACACGGTCCGGGCCAATGTCCCGGAGATGCCGATAGACAACGTCTTCTCGGAGAAGGAGAAGATCGCCTCCGCCGTGAAGGATCGCTTGCGGCATACGATGGAGCAGTTCGGCTACACGATCCTGCAGGCCCTCGTCAATGACATCCAGCCCGACGCCAAGGTCAAGGCCGCGATGAACCAGGTCAACGCCAGCGCCCGACTCAAGGAAGCCGCCCGGAACGAGGCCGAGGCCAAGAAGATCCGCGCCATTGCCGAGGCCGAGGGCGAGGCCCGGGCCAAAGAGTTGCAGGGCATCGGCATCGCGCGGCAACGGCTTGCGATCGCGCGAGGGCTGAAGGAATCGGTCGAGACCTGTGCCGAAGCGGGGATCTCGTCTGAAGAGGCCACGAAGATGGTCATGTTGACCCAGCACTACGACACGGTCACGGCGGTCGGCAGTCGCAGCAAGGCGACGATCATGATGGTGCCCTATTCCCCCGACGGTATGACGCAGGTCGGAGACCAGATTACCCAGGCCCTGCTGGTGACAAGTAAGGCCACGCAGCCGGACCCGACCAAGAGCAAACCGCCGAGGCCCGCGCACCACGCATGATCGCCCGTCGTTCGATGCCCCCGCCGCACTTGACCGTCCGCACGGTCCTCACGCATCATGCCGTTGGGGCGACAGCCGTGAGGACCGCGCTGCGCCCCATCTGCTGACGGGAGGCGTTTGCGCATGCGCAGGCTTGTAGTACCAGCCCTGCTGGTTGCCGGCGGGATCATCGGCTGGCTCTATTGGCAGCAGACGCGCCAAGCTCCGCTCATCGTTTCGGGGTACATCGAGGCCGATCAGATCCGCGTCGGATCACGCGTTGGCGGCCGCGTGTCCCGAGTGCTCGTCCAAGAGGGCGAGCACGTCGAGGCGGGCGCTCCGCTGATCGAGATGGATCCTTTCGATCTGAACGATCAATGGGCTGAGGCCGAGGCGGCCTTGGCCGCCGCGCGGGCGGACGAGGCTCGACTGAAGGCGGGGTTTCGATCGGAGGACATCGGGCAGGCCCGTGCGCGACGCGATGCCGCCCGCGCGAGGCTGGACCGCCTCGTGGCCGGACCGCGACCCCAGGAAATTGAGATCGCTCGCGAGACGCTTAATCGTGAACAGGCGGACCTCGAACTTGCGGAATCGGAATATGCCCGAATCGCCCGACTCAAGGAAGACAAGCAGGCGGCACCCACCGAAATAGACGAGGCGACGCGAGGATTGAAGTCCGCCCGGTCGGCGGTGGCGGCGGCCCGACAGCAACTGGCTCTCCTCGAAGCCGGAACGCGCAAGGAAGAGATCGCCGAGGCTCGGGCGGCATTGGCGGAGACCGAACAGGCGCTCAAGCGCCTCGAAGCGGGCTACCGGAAGGAAGACCTCGCCAGGGCCGTGGCGCAGGTCGCAGCAATGGCGGCGCGAGCGGCAGCCATTGAGGCGCGGCGGCGGGAACTGACAGTGGCCGCGCCGTGTGCGTGCGTGGTCGAGACGATCGACCTCCGGCCGGGCGATCTGGTGTCCGCCAATGCTCCGTCCGTGTCGCTTCTGGACCTGTCACGGATCTGGGTCCGAAGCTATGTCCCGGCGTCCCGACTCGGCGAGATCGGGCCGGGATGGCACGTCCCGATCGTCGTGGACGGCTTTCCGACCGAACGCTTCCACGGCCGCGTGACGTTCATCTCACACGAAGCGGAGTTCACACCCCGAAACATCCAGACACCCGAGGAACGCAGCAAGCAGGTGTTCCGCATCAAGGTGACGCTCGATGCGCCGGGGCGCGACCGGCTCCGCGTGGGCATGGGCGCGGATGTGTTGCTCGGCGAGGCCACCCGACCATGAGCGACGCGGTCATCCGGGCGACCGGTCTCACGCGGCGATTCGGCGACACGGTCGCGGTGCGGGATGCGACGTTCGCCGTCGCGCGGGCCAGCATCTTCGGGTTGCTCGGGCCGAACGGCTCAGGCAAGACGACCATCATTCGCATGTTGTGCGGCGTGTTGCGGCCCAGCGGCGGCTCGGCGACCGTGCTCGGTGTCGACGTGGGTCGCGATCCCGAGGCGGTGAAACGGCGCATCGGTTACATGTCGCAGAGTTTCAGCCTGTATGCCGACCTGAGCGTGACGGAGAACATCCGCTTCTATGCCCGCGTCTATGGTCTGGACGCATCGGCCATGCGCCGCCGTGAAGAGGCCGTGATCGAGTTGACCGGGATCGGCGCCTATCGAGGCCGCATCGCCGATCGGCTGTCCGGCGGCTGGAAACAGCGGCTGGCGCTGGCCTGCGCGATGGTTCACGAACCGGCGCTGCTGTTCCTCGACGAACCGACGGCCGGCATCGACCCGGTGGCGCGACGCGAACTCTGGGACCTGCTCTTCCGCCTGTCGCATGAAGGCGTCACGATGTTCGTCACGACGCACTATATGGACGAGGCGGAACGATGCTCCCACGTCGGCTACATCTATCTGTCTCGCCTCATCGCCGCCGGACGGCCCGATGAACTGAAACACGCCCCCGACGTCACGCCCGCGGGCACGCGGAGGCTGGAGGTCACCTGTGCCGATCCGACCGCAGCCCTCGCCAGGGCACGCACGACACCCTCGATTCACGACGCAACCTTGTTTGGACAAGTGCTCCATATCGTGTCCAACGACGACCTGTCAGACCCGGATATTCTCACGGCGCTGACGCCGGAGGACCCCGCGGCCTCGGTCCGCCCAATCGCCGCCACGCTGGAAGACGCGTTCGTCGCCCTCAGCCGGGCGGCCGGTGCAAGGGAATCCTGATGAATGGCTTCGCGGCGATTCTCCTCAAAGAGTTCTCCCACATCCGCCGGGACCGCAGCACCCTGTTCTTCGCCTTCGCCGTGCCCGCGCTCCAGTTGACCATCTTCGGTTACGCGATCGACGTCACGATCGACAACATCCCCCTGGTCGTCTTCGATCTTGACGGACACCAGGACAGCCGCCGTCTGGTCGAGGCCCTGTGCAACACCCGCACGTTTCGAGTCGTCGAGCGGGTCCACGACCGCCGGGCGTTTCGCCACGCCCTGACCGCCGGGCAGGCCAGAGCCGGTCTTCTCATTCCCGCGGATTACTCCGAGAAACTCCTCCGCCGCGAGCAGGCCCGGGTCCAGGTTTTGGTCGACGGCAGTGATTCGACCGTGGCGACGCCGGCGCTCAACGCGGTGAACCTGCTGGCCACGCAGATGTCGCTCCGTCGCGGCCGCGCGGTAATCGAGGCATTTCAGATCGGTCCGGCCCGCGACGCGTCCGGGGCGGCGGCCCTGCCGATCGAAGCGCGAACACGATTGTTGTATAATTCCGATCTGGAGAGCTCACACTTCTTCGTGCCCGGCCTGATCGCGGTCATCCTCCAGCTCGTGCTGCTGTTTCTCACCAGTTTTTCGATCGTCCGCGAGCGTGAGCGCGGCACCCTCGAGCAACTCTTCGTGACGCCGGTGGGCCGTGCGGGGTTGCTCTTCGGCAAGCTGATCCCCTATGCCCTGATGGCTTTCGGTGAGCTGCTCCTCGTGTTGCTATTGATGAATACGGTGTTCGGCGTGCCGATCAACGGCAACCTGTTTCTTCTGCTGGCCCTGTCCACGCTGTTTATCGTCACGGCCCTCGGGCTGGGTCTGCTCATCTCGACCCTGGCGACAACCCAACTCGAGGCCATGCAGTTCGCATTCATGATCATGCTGCCGTCCATCCTGCTGTCGGGCTTCATGTTTCCTCGATCCGAAATGCCGTTGCCGATCTATCTCTTCACGTTCGTCATCCCCGTGACTTATTACATTGAAATCCTGCGCGGCGTGATTCTGCGCGGCGCGGACGCGGTCGACCTGGCGCCCCACATCGCGGGCCTCGTGACGTGCTGCCTCGTGGTCCTCGCGCTCAGCGTCTCCCGATTTCGCAAGCAACTCGACTGATGTGCACGACCCGTGTTGTGAAGGGATGGGGGCGCCCACGTCATGTCGGATCGTCAGAAGAGCGGATAGATGAACGGGGCGGCGGCCGTGGAACTGAGCGCGATCAGGACGCCGATTCCGAGCATCACGAGCAGGATCGGAAGGAGCCACCACTTCTTGTTGTGCTTGAGAAAGTCCCAGAACTCGGCGACGAGGCCGATTCGCTCGCCGCCGGCCTCGCTGGCGAAATCGTCGTGATCGTGCTGTTCCGGCGTGTTGGTATCCTGATTCATCGAGACAGCTTCCTCAATCAGAACTGGCGGAAATATCGTTTGACGCTCTCCGGCGACCGGCGTCGGACCCAATAGCTGGCCGCGGCGGCATCCCATCGCCGGTGCATCGCGTCGCGACCGATGGCCTTGAACACCAGGCCGACCGGCGTGACCACAAAGTAGAAGATCACAAAGAGAACCACATGTGAGACGACGAGGCCGATCGGATAACCCACGACCGACAGCAGAAGGTAGAGAGGCCGGAGCAGCCGGGGCGCCGTCAGGGCAAGAAGCCCGCAACCTACCGCGAGAGGGCCGAGAACGACCCAGGCGTTCGCGGGCAGCTTCGCGAACATCCAGACCCGGCCCAGCGCGAGCAGACTGAACGCGCCGAACGCGCAGAATCCGATCAGCCCGAAGCTGCGTAACGTGCGAGCGTCTGGATGCCAGTCGATCTTGATGATCGCCATATCGATTCAATCCAGTTCAAACTCGGCCAGGTATCCGTCACGATCCGGCGCCTGAGCCTCCGGTTGTTCTTCCTTATACAGGATGAAGTTGTCGATCACCAGCACGTCCATGTTCGTGCCCATGAAACAGTGATACGCATCTTCCGGTGAACAGACGATCGGCTCGCCGCGCACGTTGAAACTCGTGTTGATGATGACCGGACATCCGGTGCGCTGCTTGAACCGCGTCATGATGCGATGCAGCCGCGGATGCCGTTCGGGGTCGACCGTCTGGACGCGAGCGGAGTAGTCGACGTGCGTGATGGCCGGCACGACCGAGCGAATCTGCCGCAGTTTGTCGAGGCCGGTCGCGTCGCCGTTGACATCCTTGCGTTTGCCCTTGCGAACCGGCGCGACCAGGAGCATGTAGGGGCTGTCCTCGTTCGGCCGCATCTCGAAATACTCGGCGACGTCTTCGCGCAGGACGCACGGAGCGAACGGCCGAAACGACTCGCGGAACTTGATCTTGAGGTTCATCACCGTCTGCATTTCGGTCGATCGCGCGTCACCGATGATCGATCGCGAGCCGAGGGCCCGCGGGCCGAACTCCATCCGCCCCGCCATGTGGCCGACGACCTTCTGATCCTCGATGGCCCGCGCGACACGCTGAACGAGGTCGTCTTCGTCCGCGATGTAGACGTACTTCGCTCCGAGTTGGTCGAGGGCTCGGCGCGTCGTCTCCGCGTCGAAGCTCGGTCCCAGCAAGGACCCCTGCTGTGAGTCACACGGACCCACCTGTCGTGGATTGTCCAACAACTGGTGCCAGACGAACAACGCCGCGCCCAACGCGCCGCCGGCGTCGCCGGCCGCCGGTTGAATCCAGACATTCTCAAACGGGCCTTCGCGGAGGATCCGCCCGTTGCCGACGCAATTGAGCGCCACGCCGCCGGCGAGACAGAGGTTTTTCATGCCGGTCTCGGCGTGAAGATGTCGGGCGGCCCGCAACATGACTTCCTCGGTCACGGCCTGCACCGAAGCAGCGAGGTCCATGTGCCGCTGGGTGATTTTCGATTCCGCGGCGCGCGGCGGGCCGCCGAACAGGTCGTGGAACTTTCGGCTCGTCATGGTCAGGCCCTGGCAATAGTTGAAACAGGCCATATCCATGCGGAGCGAGCCGTCGGGCTTGAGGTCGACAACGCGATCGAGAATGAGATCCTTATAGGTCGGGGCGCCATAGGGCGCCAGGCCCATCAGCTTGTACTCGCCGGAGTTCGGCCTGAAGCCGCAGTAGTACGTGAAAGCCGTGTAGAGCAACCCGAGCGAGTGTGGAAAGTGCATCTCGTGTATGACATCGATCCTGTTGGCCCGGCCGGCGCCATAGCTGGCCGTGGCCCATTCGCCGACGCCGTCGAGCGTCAGGATCGCCGCCTCTTCGAAGGGAGACGGAAAGAACGCACTGGCCGCGTGCGATTCGTGATGCTCGGTGAATATGTAACGACCCTTGTATTCATTTCGCAGACCCTTGTCCATCTCGCGCGGAAGGTGGAGCTTCTGGCGCAGCCACAGCGGCATGGCCTGAAGAAAACTCCGGAACCCGGCCGGTGCAAAGGCCAGATAGGTCTCCAGGAGGCGCTCGAACTTCAGCAGCGGCTTGTCATAAAACGCGACATGATCGAGCTGCGCCGGACCGATGCCGCCGGCCTCGAGGCAATAGTCGATGGCGTGTTGCGGAAAATGGTAATCATGCTTCTTCCGCGTGAACCGCTCTTCCTGCGCAGCCGCCACGATCCGCCCGTCCCGAACCAGACAGGCGGCGCTGTCGTGATAGAATGCCGAGATGCCGAGGATATTCTTCAAGGCGGTCTACTTCCTGACATACTGGAAACGGCTGACCACACGGTCGGGTAGAGGCTTATCTTAGCCTACTTCGTCATTCTGAGCATCCACATGCAGGCGCCGCACCACGGTCAGCCTCATTCGACTAGGCGAGGCCAAGGTGCAGCGATTGAATCGATCTGCCAGACAGGACCGAAGTTCAGCATAGGCAGGTTTCGGAGCAGGCGGTCAACGCGTCCTTCCCCAATGTCCGATATTCCTGAAGGGGCTATCAGCGGGCTCCCGAGAGTCTGCCGCGACCTGCGTGCGATCAGCCAAACCGCCAGTCGTAGGCGTCGTATGCGATGCCCTGTCGGCAAGCGGCCGCCTCGATCGACGTTCGAGCGTCCGCATCCACATAACGCAGCGCGAATCGCAACTGTCGCCGTCGTCCCCTGCCGAAGTCTCGCCAGAACCACAGGAATATCCGGCTCAGGCGGACCTGGCCTGTTTCGGCATCGATCCGCACGCCGCCGCCGGCCATGAAGGCCCTCGCCGCCAACTCGAGCTGGGCGTCGATCTCGGCCGCCGCATAGTGCCGGATCGGCGGACACGAGGCCGCGCCACAGTTGAGCGCGAAGTGGATGCGCGTGTCCATCGGTCGGATCACCAGCGCGCATCGATCGTCCCACGGCATCCATTGCGGCAGCAGACCGCGCGCGGGGTGGCCGCGGTTCTGTCGCAGGATTCCGTGTTCGATGTCGTTGAGGCCGAATACCCTGCCGCCGATCCGGTAGGCCGTGCGACGGAAGAACCCGGGCACCTCCTTCAGGCTGCGCCGGACGCCCGCCTGCAGCGCGCCGTGAATCACGAGGGCGTTATAGACGTTGATCCAGAAAGCCAGCGCGACCGGTCTGTCCGCGAGTTGGTCCCGAGGCTCAATGCGTTGCAGCGTGGCAGCCAGCCGGGAAACGTCGGAAAGCACTGCGAGACGCGCCGCTTCCGAATCATGTTCGTCCGGAATCGCACCGGCCGCGGCGGCTTTGGCCTCGCGAGCGCGATCCAGCAACTGACCCGCCACCACGGGATCGACCATCTCGACAACCGTCTCACTCAGATTCAGCGCGTTCATGATGAACACGTCCTCCGTCGGCACCGGCGACCACCCGAATCCGCGCGGCAACGCGGGTCCGGAGACGTCCAACCGCTCGCATGAGAGTGAGACGTCATGGGATCACGCCACGGCGGCGCAGGGCCTCCAGCCTCCTTCGCGTGGCCCGCTTGACGACAAATGGGGCCGGCCCGTCGAGGAGCGACCGCAGCCGCCGAACGCATTCTTCCGGACGCTCATATTTCGTTCCGCGCGTCTTGGGATCGTCGTAGAAGGCGGCGAGGACGTACTTGGCCCAATACGGTCCCTCACACACGCGGATGGCGTGGCGCAGCGTCTCTTCGGCGGCCCGGAACTCGCCGAGTTCGATCTGACATCGGCTCAGGTGAATATGCGTCATTTCTTTTTGCGATCGCGTCGGCATGGCCAGCACGCGGGCATACATCTCCGCACTGGCAGCGTAGTCCCCGGCGGCCTGACGCGCCATCGCCCGGTCGTTAAGCCGTCCGGCCCACAACTCGACCGCCAGCAGCGCGGCCAGGGGCGTGATCGGCACCAGGCTCCACAGCCAGCGCACGTTCAACTCGCGGCGGAGCAACATCAGCATGTGCAGCGCCGCCAGACCATAGACCGGTGCCCACAGGACGACCATCCGTGTCGTGGCGGCAAGAACGGCCAACGCTGCGAGCAGCCCGGCCGCTTGACGACCCCGGCGCGGGCACCCCGGCTGCCGAGCCGCGCACCACAGGCCGACCAAGAGCATCAGCAGCCCATAGAGCCAGATTTCAGACACGATCGTGTCGTACAAACCCGGAATCCCGTTCTCGTGGATCTGGCCGTAGACATCCGACAATGCGATTCGTGCCAGCCGATGGTCCAGCAGGAGATGGCTGAAGATGGCGGTGGCGATCAGGACGTACGGTCCCGGACCGCGGGGGCGCCAGATCAAACCGACCGCGAGCCAGACCGCGGCGACGACGCCGGCCGTCACGAGCGGCGAATTCGTGACGAAGTGTTGATCGAAATAGGCCGGCGCCGCAAGGATCACCGCCCACTCGACCAGATCGACGAGATGTGCCATCAGCACCATCAGGCCCGGCCACACCCACCGCAGGGCGCGCTTGTGGCCGATACGATGCTGCATGCCGCTCAGCGTCAGTCCGACCAGCGTGTGTCCAACGGTCGCCATTCGCTCTCCCACTCACAAATCGGTCGAATCACGCCCCGACGCCAAGCGCGACCGCGGCACGGCGTCTGTCCCGACCACGCCGATTGTTCGGACGACGGACGGAGCTATAATGCAACGTGGACCGGGGTGCAGGCTCCGAATCGCGAAACGTTGTGTTGATTAAACCGAGGGTGGCCCCCACATGGAAGTGCTCCTGAAAAGCCGAAAATTCGAGGTCATCTCTCGGGCCATAGCGTCGACGGATGGCGGGAGCCACCGGCACGATTTCATCGTTCATCCCGGTGCGGTGGTAATCCTTCCGCTATTGGACGCCGATCAATGCATCATGATCCGCAATTACCGTTCGAGTGTCGATCGCGAGCTGTGGGAGCTGCCCGCCGGAACGCTCGACGTGCCCGGCGAGAGTCCCGATCTGGCTGCGGCTCGGGAACTGGAAGAGGAAACCGGCTATCGCGCCGGCCGGCTGGTGCCGCTCTGCGAGTTCTACAGTTCGCCCGGCTTCCTGACAGAACTTCTCCACGCCTTCGTCGCGACCGACCTGACGAAGACGCGGCAGCGCCTCGAGCCGACCGAGCAGATCCGTGTCGAACCGACACGTATGGATGACGCCCTGGCGATGGTCCGTGACGGGCGTATTGTCGATGCCAAGACCCTCGTCACCCTCCTGCGATGGGACATGCAACAAAGGGAATCTGCATGAGCTGGACCGATCGGCCCTACGCGCAAGAACCCGGGGGCTACGGAGGTCGCGGGGTAGGCTCGTGGCTGGGCGGGCTGCCCTCCGCGGGCCGGGCCATCAAGGGGATCATGCTCGCCAACGCCGGCATGTTCATCCTGTGCCTGGTAGCCGGCGGCGACCGAGGCGCGTTGTACCAGGCCCTCGACATGAACAGCACCAAGGTCCTGCACGGGCAGATCTGGCGGCTGTTCACGTTTACCTACCTGCACGATCTTTCCGGACTCTGGCATATCGGGATGAACATGCTGGGGCTGTACCTGCTCGGGGCGCCACTCGAGCGACGCTGGGGAGCGAAGCGATTCTTCGTATTCTATACGCTGGCCGGCTTTGCGGCCGTGTCGCTATACATGGCAATGACGGTCTTGGGACCGTTGAACGCCTCGGCATCGCTGACCGGGGCCTCCGGAGGCGTCCTTGGGGTCCTGGGGGCGTGTGCCGTGCTATTTCCCCAGTTCCGTCTCATCTTCGTCATCTTTCCAGTGCCCATCCGGACAGCCGCGGTGTTCTTCGTTGCGATGTATTCGTTCAATCTCTGGACGCGGGGTTACAACGCCGGCGGCGATGCCTGCCACCTGGCCGGGCTGGCCTTCGGAATCGCCTGGGGCTACCGCGGCCACCGCTGGACACGTTCCTGGGACAATTGGCGCGAGTCGATAAAGCGATCAGCGCACGAAGAAAAACGGAGGGTCGGCGTAAACCAACAGGCCGAAGTCGACCGCATCCTCGACAAGGTCCACCGCGAGGGCATCCGCAGCCTCTCACGCCACGAAAAACGGACCTTGGAAACGGCCACAAAAAAACAGAGGGAAGAAGAACAACACTGGGTATGATGGTATAGGGAGAACGATGCCGGACGCCCGCAGCCGCGCGGCCATCCGTACCGCAGTCGCACCGGCTCGCCACTGGCCGGGAACTGCCTTCGGGAGGGAGTGAACATGCAGATATGCCGATTCTCGGTACCGCAACATCCAGCCGGCGGCATCTTGGCCGCACTCGCCCTGAGCCTGTTCGCCACCGGCGGCTGCGAATCCAGCGGCAGCCAACACGTCCGGCGCATGATGTGGTACCGCCAGCCCCCACCCGGCCGCGTGGCGGCGCACACGATGGGAATCGGGCGATACGGCGGCTCCGCCACCTATGGCAGCTGGCCCGGCTCGGGTGTGTCGGGCGAAGGCGTTGGCATTGCCGGAGTTCAGACCGGACGCGTCGGTTCCACCGGCAGCTACGCCACATGGGGACCCACGGACGTTGGAGGGCCGCCGATCGCCAATGGCTCCGTTTCGGCCCGATCGGGGCAGGCCGGAACGACCCTCGGCGTGACTGGCAGAACATCGAGCGTCGGCGAATGGCAGGACCGCGGCGCCACATATGGCACAGGCCCCTGACCGGCACAATCCCGGCAATTCACGTCGAACACTTCCTACCACCGGCTGCTCCATCTCGGACGAGAGCGATTGGCGCGGTTCGGTCGCGGCCGTTTGCAATCACCGCATTTGTCGCTACCGTGGCGATGTTTCCACGCGGTGCGTTTCGCCAATCCGAGTGATGCCGGCGGACATCAGCGGCACGGGCATCGTTGCTCGTCGCGCCGTTCCGGCCGGAGCCAGTTTTCCGGCTATGCCGATCGGGAGAACCAAGCGATGGGGCGCCGTCCAAGCCTGTCACGTCCGACGCGACCACAGGCTCGCTTCGCGGTCCGAGTACAACCGATCGGCACCCTGCTCGTCATCCCTCTTCTCACCAGTTGCTCGGCGCCCGCTACGACGACGGATTTCACACCTCCCCCCCGCACACCTCGCGACATCCTTGTTCGCCTGGTCGAACGCTACGACAAGATCGACACCTGCCGGGCCCGGGGCGCCTTGCGAGACTATCGTGACGACTCCGCCTCTGTCACACAGGTCGCGGTCGACTTCGCACGACCCGGCCGCCTCCGCTTCCAGTTCGGCATGAACCTGGCGCTGATCGCCGATGGGGCTTGGTGGACATACGCCGATCGCGATGGGTACTTCCGTGAGACCCGCGTCTTCACGCATACACCCCTGGCAACGGCCGCAACGCTCCTGTCCCACGGAGCTCCGTTCCTCTTGCCAGCCCTTCTCGAAGAAGGTCGACGCACGCCCGTCTTCGGAAGCGGCAAGCGTTTGAGCGGATGGACCAATCTTCCACCGGGCTGGAAATACGGGGTGCCGTGCTACGTCATCCGGCGACGACATCCGCGCGGGATGCCCGGCAGCGTACTCACTCTCTGGATCGACCAGGACCGATACCTGTTGAGGGCCTGGGCCGTCCATGACGAATTGGACGACGGCAGGTTGATCCCCGTCATCGAGTGCGACTACGCCGAACTGGCGGTGAACACGGCGATTCCACCCAATCGCTTTCGGCTCGCGCGGCCACGTCCGATACCACCCTTGGCCGATGCAGACGGGGCCGCCGACCCATCCTGAGACGGGATCGCGCCGGTCTTCGACCGTTGATGTCGCCTCTCGCCCTATCACCGCTGCGGAAGCCGGTCGTCGTCCGTGCCGCGAGCGACGGGCGGCGTGGGCTCCACGTCTTCTCTGGCGAACAGGTAATAGAGCCGGCCCTCGTGGTAGGTGAAGCCCGCCAGCCGTCCCGCCTGCTCACCTACACCGGTGTAAATGTCGCAGCGGCCCGGCGCCCGGATCGCCGCCCCGCGGTCCTGATCGAGAACAAAACTGCGAAAAGGACGTGTCGATCGCACGTCCTGCCAGGGAATCCGTGTATCGACGAACGCCAGCGCCGCACGCGGAAAGAGGTCTTTGTCGGTCGCGACGCTGTGATAGGCCGTGACCGGCGCCCCGAGACAGCCGAACGGTCCGCCGTGAGCTTCCTGGAAGAACACATAACGCTTGTTCTGATAGAGATAGTGATCCAGATCCTCCGGGTGTTCGTGGAAGTAGCGAAGCAGGCTGTCGAGCGAAAGCCTGTCGGACCGAATCTTCCCGTCCTGCACCATCATCCGCCCGATGGACGTATAGTCGTACCCGTTGTGCCCCGCATATCCGATTTCGAACAGCGTTCCATCCGGCAATCGGACGAATCCCGACCCCTGGACTGTCAGAACGTACGCCTCAAAGCGATCGGCCAGCCAGACGATCTCATTGTCGGCCAACAGGTTCCCCGCCTCGATTTCCTGCCGTGTGTGCCATCGCCCCTGGATCGGATTTCCGTCGGGGTCCTTCTCAAAGCCGGGCGGCAGCCGATAAAGCGGAACATTGAACCGGTCCGTTCGCGTCAGACTTCCGTCGAAAATCGGCGAGTAGTAGCCGGTGAACAGCACCGTGCCGGAACCGTCGTAGCCCACGGAGCTATAGACATCGAACTGCTCGGCGATGAGCCGGTCCAGCGCCTCCGGTGAATCCGCCTGGTCGAGCACCTTGAGAAACCGTTCCAGGCTTGCCAGAACGCGGTCGTGCGTCATCTCCCCCGAGGGAAAGAACGAGCGGCTTGACGGCTTGTGCAGATACTCAATACTCTGTTCCACGGAGCGTCGAAGCCCGGTGCCCTTGGCCAGATACCACGCATCGCCGAAACGCGGGTACATCGAGCGATCAATCTTCTGCAGCGCTCGTTCGCCCGGCGGCAACGGGCGGTCGTAGTCCGGTTCGATCCGGGTCATCGGGATCGGCTCGACCGGCTTCGCACAACCGATCGACATCCCGGCCAGCATCGCAGGCAGAATGCACGCCCAGCGACACCGACCCGCCCAGGGCAGCATCCGGGAACGCATCCCGCGAGTCAGCATGCCGGAAAAACCGGAAATGACGATCGGAAGCTCGTGGAAAGAACGATGCATGGTCCGACTCCTTTCGGCAAGGGGCGCGATCGCACGGGGTCCATTCCCGCCGGAGCAGCACGTGAGGCCTGCCCCATTCACGATGAATCTACCGACGGACACCGTGGATGGCAAGCACCCACCCTGTTTATCGGCTCCGCGTCACAAAAACCGCCTGGCCGCGTGGGAGCCGCCGTGCGGGCCACGTCGGCCACGGGGCCCGGACGCTACAAGCTCAGTGGTCCGCACAGCGGCCCTACGGCACGGAACTGCCTGCCCGCACAGGGTTGCTCCGCCCGGCGTTTCCGTGTAGGATGCGGGAGTAGCGGTCATTTCTGACTGGGCAACAAAATGGGCAGTTCGCCGAGGCATTGATCATGCGATTGCTGGTTCTCGAAAACAACCGGCTGATTTCCACGCTCAAGGCGACCGAGGCGCGTCTGTCGATCGGTTCCGGCCCGGAGGCCTTTGTCCACCTGAACGACCCCCGCGTCAGCGCCCATCAGGCCTCCATTGTTTGCGAACCGGACGGCGAATGGTGGCTGGAAATCCTCGACGGCAACCGCCCGACCCACCTCAACCGTGCCGTGCAGCGCGGCAAGGCCCGTCTCAGACATGCCGACGAAATCGAGATGGGGGCCTTCTGTATCCGGATCTTCATAGAACACGACGTGACCGGCGATGCGCTCCACCGCGAGCGTGCCCGCCAGTTGACCCGGAACCACGGCGGGTCGCTGCCCCTCGGCACGCTGGTCATCAAGAACAACCGCGAACTGCACCTGTCGAAGGACCAGTTGGAGCAGATGACGCTGCTCGCTATCAGATTGGAGCAGGCTGCGAACGTCCAGGATCTGATGACGCCCGTCGTGCGAGCCCTGCTTCGAACGTTCTCCGGCCGCCGCGCATGGATCGGGCTGCGTAACGCCGACCACGGCGAGGTGACGTGGAGCCTTGGCTGGTCAAGCAAAGGCGCGCCGTGCCCGCGACCGGTGTTTTCGACCAACATGGAATCACGCTGCATGACGATCGGCCACTGTGTGTGCACGCCGAAGGTCCGCATCGAAGGCGTCGGGTCGGCGATGGGTGCGCCGCTCGCCAGTGCGTCGGGCATTCGGGGCATGCTCTACGTCGAGAATGATCCCGGTGACGAGGCCTACGACGAGACAACCCTGGAATTGCTGAACGCCAACGCAAGCTGTGTCGCACTTCCTCTTGCCGACCACACCCGAAGGACCACCGCCAAGCGGCAGGCCGTCTCCAACAGCGAACAAACCGTTGCGAGGATGATCCAGGATGCCCTCACACCGGAAACCCTGCCGCAATGGGACCGGTTGCAGGTCGCGGCTTACCGCTATCCCGGCTCAACACACGGCTGCGATCTCTACGATGTACTCCAACTGAGAGATCGGTGCGCGGCGATCCTGCTGGCGCGCCTGACCGCTCAGGGCGCCGCCCTGCCGCGGCTGTTCGCCGAAGTGCGGACGGCCTTCCGCATCGCCGTCCTGCACGGCGACACTCCCGTCGACTTCGTCCGCTCGCTCAACTGGCTGCTTCGTTCCGGTCGTGCGGACGCTGTCGCCGACACCGTGTGCGTCTGGCTCAATCCCGCGACGGGTGAGGTGCGATTCTGCACGGTCGGCCCCCACGTCGTCGTCGGGCGGATTCGGTCCGACGGCACCTGCGACATGGTCCCGCCAACGGGTGTGCCGCCCGCCGGACGGGCAAAAGCCGAGGGCATTGAACCGCACCACGTGCAATTGGACGTCGGCCAGACGCTCCTTCTGGCGACAGACGGAGCGACTACGGCCACGAATGCAAAAGGCGAGACGTTCGGTCTCGAGGGACTCCGGGACAGCCTTTGCGACGGCCTCGGCGACACGCCGGGGCATGTCCTGAGCGAGATGGCAACCGACCTCCAGGACTATGTGTCGGGCGGTGATTGCACCGACGACGTAACGGTCGTCCTCGTTCGACGTGAGTGAGCGGGCGTCCTGCCACAGGCGGCGCCGGGCGTGCGGTCCGGTGGTGCTCGTTCCCCGATCCTCGGGCCGACGCGGGAGAAGGGTTCAGCCGGCGTGGGCCAGCGCCCCGTCAAGCCGCGCCGCGGCCTCCACGACATCGTTATAGCGACACGGCAGGGAAACAGTGGCGAACGGCCGTCCGCCGCGCAGGTCGTCGGGCGGCACGATCGAGCCTTTGGGTGAGACGATCAGGATCGCCAGTTCCCCTCCGGTCTCGGTCTCGACCTCCCCTAGCTCCTTAAAGCGTCTCTTCAGTTCCAACTCCGTCTCGACATGCAGCACAGCGACGCGCGGCTCGGCGCCATCCAGCCAACCGAGTTCTTCAAAGAACATCGACAGGACGTCGTCCGGAGCATCGTTGGAACAGACCGCTATCCTGGCCGGGGCCTCGGCCAAGGCCGCCAGTTCCCGCGCAAAGGGCTCACGAAGTCGCTCGTCGAGTTGAGAGGCATAGAAATACTCGGCCTCTTGTGTCTTCTGTAAGGCCTGCTGCCCGACTGCCCGAATCGTCGCCGCGTCCAGCCCGAGCGCTTCGCGATATTCGCGCAAAGGTCGCAGCAGCGAACCGCCGCTATCTCCGATCGCCAACGCATGCGCCACTCGATCCGCGAGCGCCACAACCAGAGCTCCCTGAGGCTCGCGCGTGGCGCGCTCGATCTGCCGGGCCGTTCTCTCGTGATGCGCGGCAGCCAACACAACATCGTCCGGCATGTCCCAGTGAGTCAAAAGCTCCTTCGAGACATCGGCGTGCGTCAGTTGAAACACCTTCCGCTCCGCCACGGACAGATCGACCATCTCATGAACACTGTGGTCCAGAGCGGCGTGATACTCTTCCGGACACACACTGCTGAGCACAACGCGACCAATGTCATGGAGCAGACCCGCCAGAAAAACCTGTTCGGCATCCTTCATGCCGACGGCATGAGCCAACAGCTCGGAGAGAGCGGCGACGGACAACGAGTGCTCCCAGAATCGCTGCAGATTGAGGCCGCCCACAGACCCGTTCGTGAAGTACTCGATGGCCATGATCGCGGCGATCGTGTTCCGGACACCCGACATGCCGATCCGCTGCGTCGCCTCCGTGAGCGTCTGCACGTGCTTCCCGGAGCCAAAGAAGCTTGAGTTCGCGACCTTCATTATCTTGACCGCCAGGATCGGATCCTGCCGGACAACCCCGGCGATCTCCTCGATCGAACTTCGGCTGCTGTTCGCCATCGCGTTGACATGATGGAGCACGGGCGGCACCGCCCGCAGTTCCAACTCGCCGTGAATTCGCTTGAGGACGTCGGCTCGCTTCAGTGACGGCAGCGTCAGGGTCCCGGACGCCGAAGCCGCCTTTGCCGGAACAGAGACCGACGTCGAAGAAGACGGCGGCGACACAGGTTTCGTCGTGGGGGATTTCGTCTTCTTCGTCGGCGCAGCGGCGCTCCGTCCATCGCTGTCAGACGCTGCGCCGGCTGTCTTGGAACTCGCGAGTACGCTACGCACGCGTGCCAGCATCTCATCGAGCGAGAACTGCGACTTGAGCAAGTACCCCTGCACGCCGTATTTCGCGGCCTGTTTGACCGGCTCGCGCTCGGCCAGCGCCGTGAGAATGATCACGGGGGTATCCTGAATCTCCGGATCACCGCGGATTTTCGTCAGACAGGTCAGACCATCCATCACCGGCATCCCGAGATCGAGCATGACAAGGTCCGGGTGGTGTTCCCGGATTTGCTGGAGTGCTTCCCGGCCGTCTCCGGCGCAGAGCGTTTCGTACTTGTCACGGCGCAGGGCGGCCGAGATCGCCTGCCGAAAGATGGCCATGTCGTCGACTACCAGTATCCGTTTCATGCCTTCACCTCACAGGGAATATCCGCGACCTCTCCCAGGGGCACCGCTTCCGCGAGGTCGGCTCGGAGTTCCACCGTCACGGTTGTGCCGTGTCCCGCTTTCGTTTCAAAGTAGAGTTTGCCGCCGTGGGCAGCC
The DNA here is from genome assembly GCA_046754505.1 of Phycisphaerae bacterium. GTDB lineage: Bacteria > Planctomycetota > Phycisphaerae > UBA1845 > UTPLA1 > JAPULF01. The sequence continues at coordinate 32,959 of JBHHVX010000021.1, forward strand.
ACGATCCCCTTGCAAATGGCCAGACCCAATCCGCTGCCTTTCACATAGTCGCCGCCGGCAATCCCCGCATTAAGGGCGAAGGGGGTTCCCAGGCGTTTCGCGATGGCTTCGGAGATGCCCTCGCCGGTATCTCGGACTTCGAGCCTCACCCACGAGTGCCCGTCCTGCTCCAGTCGCCTGACGGTGAGGCGGATCGAGCCTTCGGTCGTATGTTTGGCAGCGTTGTTTAACAGGTTAAGCGCCAGCCGCCGGATGGCCTCTCCGTCGCCCGTCATGGACAGGCCGGCGGGATCGACGTCGAGAATGAGCTTGATCCTTGCGTGATCGATCAGATAGCGTATAGGAGCCATGGCCGCCTCGCAGGTCTCGTTGAGACTCACATCGTCCCAGTTCCAGGTCGCGACACCGCTATTAAGCCGGGTCACCTCGAGCAGATCGTTGACCGTGGTTGACATCCGGACGACTTCGCTGTGGATGTTTCTGAGAAAGACATCGAACTCTTCGATCTCGCGGGAGCCGGCTGAGATCAGGAACTCTGCCATGGCTCGCACGCCTGCCAGTGGCGTGCGTAGCTCATGCCCTACCACGCCGATGACGCGCTCGTGGGCGCTGAGCGCCTGACGGAGCTGGTTACGTTCCTGTTCCAGTTTCATGTGCTTGATGGCCTCGGCCTCCGCTTGTCTGCGGGCCGTTGTATCTTGTTTTATCGCAATGAAGTGTGTAATCTCCACCCCGTCGATTCGGACGGGTGTGATGGTCATCTCCTCGTCATAAAGGACACCGTCTTTCCGGCGATTGATCAACTCGCCGTGCCAGACCCGCCCGGAAAGAATCGACTTCCACATATCCTCATAAAACACGCGGTCGTGCTTCCCGCTGCTGAACATGCGGGCGTTGGACCCGATCAGTTCCTCATGTTCGTAGCCGGTCATCTGCGCGGCCGCGGTGTTGGCCCAGATGATGCCGCCCTGGCGATCCGTAATCAGAATCGCGTTGGCCGCCGCTTCGAGCGCGCAGCTCTGGAGACGCAGCTGCTCCTCCGCCTGCCGCCGCTCGAAGACCCGGCCAACCTGCTCGCCCAGGCCCCGCATCACGCCCAGGAGGTCTTCGTCCAACGTCAGAGCGACCTTCGAAAAGAACTCCAGCACGGCCACCACTTCATCTCGAACCATGATTGGAAACCCGAAGGCCCCTTTGAGTCCGAGATCCTCGGCGAGCGCGGCCCGTGGAAAATTGTCGTCACGATGCACGTCAAAGATCTTGGCCGACTCGCCGGACTTCAGGATTCGCCCCGGCAGGCCGACGCCTGGTGCGAAGCGCGTTTTCATCGTGCCGTCGACAAAGGCGTCGGCCGGTTCGGCCAGATGCCAAATGGAGGTTGGTATGAGATCGCCGGTATGGTCGGGATCGGAAATGTAGGCATGGCCCACAGGCCAGCCGATCACCTCGCATATCATGTCGACAACAGCCTGCAACACCTCCTCGACCGTGCATGCGTCCGCGGCCATCAGGGCCGCATGCTGGATGAGCCGTGCTTCCATGGCCTGCTGTGCCAGAGCCTGCTCGCTCTCCTGCATCATCCGAACATCGATGAATGACTCCAGAACTTGCTTCCGTCCGTCGACGGTGATCGGGACGATGCTTCGCAGGACGGGGATTCGCACACCGCCGACCCCGATGAGGACATTCTCGCGCACACCTCCGCCTCCCACGACGTTTTGAGTCGCATCGTCCGTCGCCGAATCGAGCTGTTGTATCTGGCAACAGGGCTTGCCGACAACGTCTTCTTCCAGCACGCCGGCGATGGCGCAGGCAGTCTCGTCGATGCTGAGGATGTCGCCGGTCTCAGCATCGCGCAGGATGACTCCGGCGCGGCGATGCCGCAGAACGGCATCCAGCACGGCGGACTGCGCATCCCCTATCATCGACTCGTCGATTGTCAAACTCCCCGCACGAATGCGAGACGACGATACCGGGCATGCAACCCAGGCCCTCCGCGCTCGCATGGCGCCGAGCACGGCCGAATCGTCGACTTCGAAAACCACCGGCATCTCTCGCATTCCGCAAGACCGCGTTCTGACTCCAGTGAACCACGGTGCGCACCAGGAACGGGCACCGAGCATTCGGAGTATCGTCCGACCGACAGTCAACAATTAGAGTGCGTCTGGATTCTGGATGGCACCGCACGCACCCGTTTGATCCGGCTTCGTCTATATCGGCGTGTTACAGGTTTTGGGACGTATTCTGACTGGGGGACAAATGGCCACGCCCTGATAAGAGCGTTTTTAGGGTCTGCAGTGCGGACCGCGAGGCCGGGCCACGTCGGCCATGGGGGGGCGACGCTACGGGGGTCTGCACGGTGGACCCTACCGGCTTCATGATGTCACATCGCATGGAATCAGGGCATCGACGTCCGAAGGTGCAGGCCCTTCCAAGGGCGCAGGCTCCTCCATATCGGCTCGCAGCTCGGCCGTCATCGTCGTTCCCCGCCCGTGCTGCGTTTCAAAGCCGAGCGTTCCGCCGTGGGCGGCCACAATGCCTTTGCAGATCGCCAGCCCCAGCCCACTGCCTTTCACGCAGTCGCCTCCG
>JBHHVX010000022.1:0-34990 GCA_046754505.1 Phycisphaerae bacterium
GTTACAACCCGACCTTTCGCGGCGTGACGAACTGACGACGCGCCCGTCCCGTGTGTGACCTGTGTGCCACGGCCAGGCTCGCGTGGCCGTGCCCGCACAGCAGTCAGGTGCGTCCGGGCCACACCTTACGCTTGAGCAATAAGGCTACCTGCCGATGCAGTAGAGGAACTTGCCGGTGCGGAGGTAGAGCCGGCGGCCGGAAACGGCGAATGAGGAGAGTGTGTAACCGCCGTCGAGCGTGTTCTTGTGGAGCTGCTTGAACTCCGGTCCCGCCGCCAGGACGGTCGTGACGGCGTATTCGTTGGTGACGTAGAGCTTGCCGTCGGCCAGTAGGGGCGACGCGCTGTAGGGTCCGCCGGTGATCCGTTTCGGTCCCCAGACGGGCTTGCCGGTGGCGGCATCCAGACAGGTGACAAACCCCTGGTCGTGCAGCAGATAGAGCCGCTTTCCGTCGCAGGCGGCCGAGGGCACGTCGGGGGCCTTCTTGCCGGTGAAGGTCCAGACGACGCGCCCGCGGTCGCCGTCGGCGCGGATGGCCAGGATCGGTCGCCGGCGGCTCGTGGCGTAGACGGTGCCGTCCACCGCCACCGGCGAGCCGCAGATGCGATAATTGCGACGCTTGTCGGGGTTCAGTCCGCCGACGCGCCAGACCTCTTTGCCCGTCGCCGGGTCGTGGGCCGTCACGTGATCCGCGCCGGAGACGATGAGGCGGTCCCGGTCGTCGAGCCGGAGCAGGGTGGGGGTCGAATAGGCGTCCGGACATTCGGCGACGGCGTCGGTCAGGCGGTCGACCTTCCAGGCCACACGCCCGGTGTCCTTGTAGAAGGCGACGAGATAAGACGGGTTGTGATTCGTGGAGCCGTGGACGACCTGCACGATGACCTTGTCGCGATACAGCAACGGCGACGACGCATAACCCCAGCCAAGCCCGAACTCGCCATACTCCTCTTGCAGATCGTGCTTCCAGGCGCGCGTTCCATCCATGTCGTAGGCCGCGAGGCGCCCGGTGCCCGTCAGCACCCAGACGTGCGTCCCATCGGTGACGGGCGAGGGCGAGGCCATGTTGTGCTTGCCGAAGAGCTTGTTTCCGCCGCTGACGGTCTTTTTCCAGAGGCGCCTGCCGTCGCGCTTGTCGAAACAGATCAGGAGGATGTCGCGGCCGCCGGAGTCATCGACGGAACGAAACCGTGGGGGAAACTGGCGGCCGACGTCTTCATCGGTCGGCTCGCTCACCCGTTTGGACGGCGACATCAGAAAGATGCGATCGCCCCAGATGACCGGTGACGACCCCGCCCACGCCGGCAGCGGGGCCTTCCACACGACGTTCTCCGTCTCGCTCCAAGTCTCGGGCAGGCCCTTGGCATCGCACGCGCCGTTGAGCGTGGGGCCTCGCCACTGCGGCCAGTTTTCACCCGCCGGGGCGCCGGCCGTCCAAAAAGCAACAGCCGTAAGCAGGCACGATGTGATGAAGCATTTCATGGGGGTTGGTCTCCGGGGCCGGCTCGCCTGTGAACACGGGGAGTTTACCGCGTTCCATCGATTGGCTCGACCGTGGTCGCGGGCACGTGCGAATGATGGTCGTGGTGGCTGTTGTGACCGCCGGGAAGCGCCCGGACGATGGAGGCGATGCCCATGACGAATATGAAGCAGGCGGCGGCCTGCATGACGCGGACGCGGGCCGCACGGCCGAGGAGGTTGCCGCCGCAGCCGACGAGCACCATGGCAGGAACGGTGCCGAGTCCGAAGCAGGCCATGAGGGCCATTCCGTGCAGCACGCCGCCGCCGGCGACGGCCATCGCCAGGAACGAATAGACCAGGCCGCAGGGTAGAAAGCCGGTCGCCAGTCCGGCGGTGAAGAAGCCGAACGGTCCGGGGGCGCTCAGGAAATGCGTGAAGAGCGGCGCGAGCAGTCCGCCGGGGGCGCAACTCTTTCGACGATGAAACGGGACAAGCCCGAGGACCGACAGGGCGACGTAAAGCATGATCAGGCCGGCGAGGATTGAGAAGGCCTGCTGCACGCCGATCAGAGGCGTGCGGAACTGTCCGAGACGCATTCCGACGGCCCCACCGACGGCTCCGAGAAAGGCATACGTCGCGATGCGGCCTGCGCTGTAGATCAGTTGCCGGCGGAGGATCAGCCAGAAGAGCTTGTCCGACGCACCGATCGCGGCCGCCAGCGGTCCGCACATGCCGATGCAGTGCGCCGAGCCGAGCAGCCCTCCGCTGAAGACGGCGATATATTCCATCATGCGGCCGTCTCCAGATCGGCCCGCGCGAGCCTGAGTGAATTCGTGATGACAAACAGACTGCTGACTACCATCGCTCCGGCCGCGAGGATGGGGCTGAGATGACCGGTCACCGCCAGCGCCATTCCGGCCGCATTATACGCGAACGCCCAGAAGAGATTGAATCGCATCGTGCGAACCGTTCGCCGCGCGAGGGTGATCATCCAGGGGAGCATCGCCAGATCATCACCCAGCAGGCAGACGTCCGCCGACTCGCGCGTGACGTCCGCGCCGCACCGCATGGCGATGCCCACGTCGGCCGCCACCAATGCCGGGGCGTCGTTCAAGCCGTCCCCGACCATGGCCACGGCGGTGCGGCTGCGCAGCTCGGTAATCCGTCGCACCTTGTCCTCGGGCAGAAGCTCCGCCAAGGCCCGGACGCCGAGGCGCTGCGCGAGGCGGGACGCGTGGGCAGCGTGGTCGCCGGTCAGGATGACGATGTCACACCCCAGGCGAGTCAACCCGTCGACCGCGCGGCGGGCCTCGGGGCGGAGGTCCTCGGAGAACGCGAACACACCGCGAACGAGGCCCTCCGAGCCGATACAGACAATGGCCTGTTCGCGATCGAGGCAGTCCTGCGTCGCCTGCCGCATGGTGTCTTCGAAGACCATCGAACATTCTTCCATCAGCCGAACGCTGCCAAGGATGACGTCATGCCCGTCGGTCAGGCCTGCCATGCCGCGGCCGGGAAGGGTCCGCGCGCTTTCGACCGGTTCGGCGGGGATGCCGCGAGTCTCGACGAAGGCCGCGATGCTCCGCGCGAGGGTGTGTTTCGATTGTGCGCCGAGTCCGGCGGCCAGCGACAGGATTCGGCGTTCGCTGCCGTCGTTGTCTGCCCGGCCGACGAAGGTGGTCACGCTAGGGTGGCCCGTCGTGAGAGTTCCGGTCTTGTCGAAGCAGACGGTCCTGACGCTGGCCAGCGTTTCGAGAGCCTCGCCACCTCGAAACAGGACGCCCCGCGACGCCGCCGTGCCGAGGGTGATCCAGGCGGCCATCGGCGTGGCGATGCCGAGGGCGCACGGGCAGGCGATCAACAGGACCGCTAGGAATGACAACACGGCGTCGTCAAGCCCGCCACGGGTCAATCCCCACGCCATTGCCAGGCCGGCGACCGCCACCGCTGCCGGGACGAACGCTCTCGCCGCTCGGTCGGCCAGTCGCTCATGCCGGCCTCGCGTGTGCCGCGCGTTCCGCAGCATCCGGATCATCCGGCCCAGCGTGCTTTCGGCTCCGGCCGTCGAGGCGCGGATCGTGAGCGCTCCGTCGACATTGAGCGTGCCGGCGCGAACCGTGTCGCCGGGCTGTTTGACGACGGGTGTGCTTTCTCCGGTGACGAGTTGTTCGTCGACGTGAGATTGCCCGGTTTCGATGACGCCGTCGGCGGCGAAGTGCTGTCCGGCGAGTATGTGCAGGCGGTCGCCCGCGCGGATGTCGCGTGAACGGACGGTGCAGCGCCGGCCCCCGCGATCCACGTTCACCTCGTCCGGAACGAGCCGTTCGAGCCGTTCGACGGCCTGTGCCGCGCGGAGCCGGCCGGTGGCTTCCAGCCAGCGTCCCAAGGTCATCAGAACAAGGACCATGCAGGCGGTTTCGTAATAGGTCGCGCCGCTGTCGCGGAGCGTCGAGACGTACGAATAGACATAGGCGGCGGCGACGGCTACGACGGCCAGCGCGTCGGTCGACACGTTGCCCTTGCGGGCCTGGTCGACGGCGTTACGCAGGATCGGCCAACCGAGCAGGAAGAATACGGGTGTAGCAAACAGCAGCGACGCATAGCGCATCAGGCCGAGCAGGGCCCCCGACAGCGGCGGCTCGCCGGACTGCGAACCATAGATGTCCCGCCCATAGAGGTAGAGGCTGAAGACCATCACGCTCATGGACAGGAACGCCCCGACGCCCAGCCGTGTGAGCATCCAGACGGCGTGCCCCTCCTCGCCGCGTGCGTGCGTGATGTCTGCCGCAAACCTGCAGCCGTAACAGCAATAGACGGCGCCGTCCGCGCGGTCCGGTGCGGTCCGGCTCCGCCGCCGGCGCGGAAGCGGGAGACGGCAGTAGTCACACTCGATCGGATCGACCGCGGTAGTGCCGGATGCGTTCACAGAAACGCCCTTCACACGCTCACGATGCGTCAGCACGGGATTCTACGCGATCGGCGGGGGCCGCCCGAGGGCATTGTGGGCGGGGCGGGGCGCGGTGGGCGGATCAGAAATAGTTCTTTGCCATGGGGATGGCGTACTTCACCGTGTACCAGATGGCGCCGATCCAGAAGCCGATCCAGATGGCTCGGACGTACCACGGAATGCGATGCGTGTGGTAACTGTGGAAGCGGTTTTCCTCTGACGGCGAATCGTGCGGTGACTCGGCCATGCTTAATCGCTCCACTGGCGGCCTTCGCGGCGGTCCAGTTCCTGCTCGCGCTCGAGCATCGTGTACTTCGGGCCTTCCACGTCACGAAACATGCCATGAGCGATCGCCCAGAAGAGCAGGCAGGTCATACCCGCGGCAATGAGGAAGTAGTTGGAAATCGGGACAAGCGTGAATCCCCCCGACTCGTCGGTGACCAGCGTCCGTATGAACTCGACGAGTTTCGCCGTGAATCCGTATGCGCCGGGCACGAGGACGCCGACTGCGATGCACCACAGTGCGATGCGTTTTGATCGGGACTCAGCACGCGGGGTCATCGGTCAGACTCCTGAACGATTGTGGAAGGGTTTCTGCCTGACGCGCCGGCTCGGACCAAATGACTATCGCTCGGCTGTATTCGCGTCAGGCGTTCGGGGTCGGCCGTCGCCTCGTCGGGTTTTTCGATCGGCTCCTGCGGGCGGGGGCCTTCATCCTGCCAATAGGGGTACTCGGGAAGCCAGCTTCCCAACCATTGGACATAGGTGATGATCGCCATGCCCTTCTTGTTGGGATAGCCGTCCGGGTCGTAGAACCATTTGTATTCCGGCATCACCGACGCCGGCACGACGTTTCGGGGCCGATAGAAGTGGGCCAGGTGCCAGTCATTGCTCTTGCGAGAGGCCTCGCGGATCAGGTCGGGACCGACGCGCCGAGTGCCGAAGAGCACCGGCCTTTGCAGAACGTTTTGATACTCCCGGGCGTGAGAGACGGGGCCCCAACGGATATCCTCCTTCGACACGGGACGGATGTATTGGCTGTGGCAATGCCAGCACCCTTCGCCGACGTAGGTGTCATGCCCGAGTTGGAGGGCCTCTGCGAAGGAGTCATAGCTGACCGTGCCGAAGTGTTTCTTGAAGCGGTCGGGGAACTTCTCTCGAAGCTCGATGAACTCGGGCACGATACCCTCGTGGGCCAGTTCATCGAGTGATTTCTCCGGGTGGTCCAGGTAGATCGTGTATGGCAGGAGGCCCATCACGACAAAGGCGAGCACGAAGAAGAATATCCCCGCGATGAGAAACACACCTGATTTCGTTTCAAACACGCCGAATCAACCTCGCTGTTGCGTCCCTGTCGGTCTGCTGCCGGGGCCGCAGGATGGCAACCCACACCGCACGGCGCCATTCTAAGCCGTCGCCGGTACCGCTCCGCTTGGTGCGGCCGGGCTTCCGGCGGCGGCCGACCGCATGTGCTTCCACGTCATGAGAACGTTACAAAGGAAGAAAACTTGCCCCACGAACATCATGATCCCGGTGATGGTTCTGAGAAGCCAGAACGGCGTCGAGGCGACGATTGAATCCACCCATGGTGCCAGGTCACGCCATTGAAACCCCTGGACCAGCCCGGCGATCGTCAGGTCGAAGAACATGACCAGCATACCGATGCCCGTGAGCCAGAAATGCCACTGGTTCCATCGTGGCCGATACCAGCCGGTGGCCCCCATGACGCGTGGCAACAGGTAGGTCATGAAGCCCAGAATCCAGAACCCGAACACGCCGAACATGACCAGATGGGCATGGCCGACGACCCAGTCGGTGAAGTGGATGATCTTCTGGAACGTCAGCGTCACCTGAAAGGCGCATTGCAGGCAGGTGGTGAAGTAGAAGACCATGCCGATGTAGAACCAGCGGATCGGCAACGAGGTCCGCAAGGCGTCGCCTCGTCCGACGATCGTGCCGAAAAAGTTGATGATGACGGTGGTGACGACGAACTCGACGGCGATCGTGGCGATCACCGCGCCATATTGGAGAAACATGGGGATCGGGCTATAGAGAAAATGGTGGATGCCGTTGAGCGGATAGAAAAAGGCCAATCCCCAGAACCCCACGAGCGACAGCCCGTGGCTCCAGATCGGTTTTTTGAGGATGATCGGCACGAAGTAGTACATCAGGCCCCAGCCGATGGGTGTGACGAACAGGCCGACGAGGTCGTGGATGAACAGGCCGCCGATGGCTCCGGCCGCTGCCCCAGTCATGACGTACTCGGGAAGGAAGTTGCCCATCGCATAGACGAGGATGGTCCAGACAAAAGCCGCGATGAAATACCACAGCGAGACGTACATCGGCCCCTTGATCGAGAAGATTGGCGGCAGGAAGTTGATCGCGACCAGGATCAAGCCAACCAGCGCCAGTGGGTCGATCCAGACGGGTGTCTCTCCCCACTCCAGCGCCTGGGCCTGGCCGCCCAAGATGCCGACCACGGTCGCCAGCACGACAAACTGCCACGCGCCGAAGATGAACCAGGACAGCCGGACGCTGAGGACCCGGCGAAGCGTCAACCGCGGTACGGCCCAGTGCAGGGCGCCAAGGAAGGCGTTGGCGATGAAACCGTACGCCACGCCCTGGGTGTGAACCATCCGCCATCGCCCCGGGGAGAACAGTTCCACGCCCGGAAAGGGATAAAGCTGGAGGAGCTGCATGGAAAACAGCAGCCCGGCCAACATCGCGATGAAAAGAAACGTTAGGCTGGCGATGAAGTACCACAACACAAGGGGGCGAGTGACGAGCCGATCCACGTCGATCGACAGGTCTGCGCCGGCGCTATGGGCTGTCGCTGAAACCGCTTGTGTCATCGTGCCTTCCTTGACGGCCGCTCAGGACTCATCGAAATCGAAGTCTTCTTCTACTCCTGCGTCCGGTTCGGGCGGGGGCTTGACCGGCGGCGGTTCGCCGTGCAGATAGATCGCCCTCTGCCGGTCGCGAATCTGAAACGTGCCCTCGGCGAATCGCGCGGGTCGGTTGGCGATCAGGCTCTGGACATAGTACGCCACCGCCCATAGGTCCGATGGCTGTATGACCGGTGGGTCGCCCTCGGCCGGTCCGGGGACCGTCATCGAGTCCACCCAGGTCGGCATGGCCGTGCCGGTGATCCCCGAGGCGATCGAGCGGTAGAGGTTGTCCACGCTCGCACCGGAGCGGACGTAATCTCGCCGGAAGTCCGGCGGAAAGATGATTTCGCCTTCCGCGTTGGGCTTGCCCGCCGACTGGTGGAAGTTGTCGCGAACGTATTCGTACATGGGAAAGCCGAGTGCCTTCCGATGGGTGTTGAGGACATCGAGATCGACGTAGGCCGGATGGCAGGACCAGCAGTTGGCGTAGCCGTGGAAGATTCTCTCGCCGCGGGCAATCGCTTCTGACTTGTCCGCCAGCGGCCGATAGGGGTCGTCGACGATCGGGATCGGCGGCGAGGGGTCCTGTTCCTTCCACTTCGGAGAAAAAGTCTTGATATAGGCCAAAAGGGCGTCGACCGTTCGTCCCGGCAATAGATCGAACGGCGGCATCGCGCTGCCCTTCAGGCCGTTCTTGATCGTCCGCTTCAGATCGGCATCGGTCGGCAGGCGACCGGACCGCGTGGAACTGAACTTGAAATTGGCCTTCTGGAAATTGCGGGGCTTGGGGTAAAAGAACTTGGCCGCCTCGCCGTTGCCGTCGCCCTCGATGCCATGGCAGCCGATGCAGTGGCGGCGGTAGGCGATTTTGCCCTCTTCCACTTTGGACGTCTTGATGCTGGTCTGAAACCCGAATTCCGACGGTCGCGACGTGTCGACGTCTTCGCCGCCTTCCCGGGTACCGCATCCCGCCGCGCCCACGGCGACCAACAACACGATCGTTCCGCGTGCGACTCGGCTCACGTGGTCTCTCCCGCAGGTGCATGATGTTGACGCGGGACGAACCTGCCCCATTGATCGACCAGCAGCATCGTCCACCCGAAGACCAGGTGGGTAAACGCCGCGACATACCAAGGAATCTGCTCGACGATCCAACTGCCGTGTATCAGCAGAGGTTGCAGCCAGATCAGAATGCCATAGAAGTTGACCAGCCAGACGCCGATGCCGAGGACGCTCGCGACGGCGAATCGCACCGATGTCTTCGAGTGGTCAAAGAATCGGCTCAGGATCAGGTGAAACGGAATGCCGCCGATCATGCCGGTGCCGAGGTAGAGGAAACAGCCGGCGGCTAGAGCAAACCCGCTTGCCGCCTCCAGGGCCTTTTCCCCCATGGGAAAGGTCAGATAAATCTTGATCAGCAGCAGGGGGTCCTCGCGGACCATCGATGCCCCGATGATGTTGATCAAGAGACTTGCGGCCGCTGCGATCAGGCCGAGAACCATTCCGGCAAGAATGTGGTAGGTGGTATAGTACCCCTTGGGGGACCACGGCGTGCCGCGGTCACCTGCGGTCAGGTCGACCTCAAGCTCGGCAACCCGCGCTCGCAGGCGCTGAAGTTCGTTTTTTTTGTCTTCCGGACTCATCCTGGTTCCGGCCCTGCACCGAAGGATCCGTCGCACGCGACCGCACGCGACTGTCCCACGAGCGGACAGTACCGGGACCGGCATGTGCGCGTCAAGGTTTTTTTTCCGCAATCGCGCCCCGCTGTGGACCGATCCGGATCGTGACCGAGAGCGAGCGGCACAAACCCGCGCCGGGTGCCACTGGCGGGTTGTCCGCCAGTGCCGCTGATTCGCCAATCCGCGGAGGCTGCCACTGACCCTCCTTGGTATCTCAGCCGATGCTACACTTACGCAGCGTCGACACCCTTATAAGGCCCTGATGACAGGAATCATGCACCAGACCGAACCTGATCTCGCCGAGCCGCCGGTCGTTCCAGCCCCGCGCACGGTTGGACGGAACCGGCCGGAGGCCCGGAGGACCTCGCGATCTACCCTGAACTTCCTCGTCGACGGCTCGCTCCTGCTGCTTCTGCTGTCGGTCGTCTGGACCGCGACGATTCTGCAGTTCGTGTTTCCGCCGGCCGGTGTCGCCGAGGGCTGGACTCTGTGGGGCTGGAGCTATGAGCGATGGACACAGGTCCATGGGGTTTGCTTGGCGTTATTCTGCTTCAACGTCCTGCTTCACTTGATGCTCCACTGGTCTTGGATATTTGGTCTCGTGGGAACGCGGTGGGCCCGATGGCGCGGCCACCGATTCGTGGCCGTTGAGGCGACCAAAACGCTCTACGGCGTATGCACGCTGATCGCGGTCTTGACTCTCTTCGGCACCTTGTACGCTGTCGCTGACTTCTCGATTCGGCCTCCGCCGCCGCGGCTCGAAGCGGCTCGTGACGGGAGTTCTCCGGTCGCTGGAGTGCGATCCGCCCCGCGAGCGATGAGGAACACCCATGACAAGGCGCTGCCGGATCGTTAGAATCACGCCTGCGAATTCAGGTCCCGACAGCGGTCCATATAAGATCGTCCGGACCGCCATGACCAACGCAGTCGTCCCGCGAGGCGATCGGCAGGGGGGGTACGCCTTGGTTTTTTTCTCGCACTGCGGTGCGCAACTTGAGAAGGGACAGTCATGACAAGGTGTCGCCCGATCCTGCTCGGCCTGACGATTCTGGCGCTATTTTCCGGCTGCAGCAGCGATAACAAGCCCCAGACGGCCGCAGAGTACGACCGTCGTCAATCGGCTCGGCACGCCCCGGGACCGGAGAGTCCGCCAGCGGTGGCGACTACGCCGCCCGCCGCGCCCCCAGCGGTCGCGGCAAGCCCCCAACCATTGCGGGGAACCGTTCGTGAGACGATGGATTCCGGAGGTTACACCTACATGCGCGTGGACACCGACCACGGCCAGGCATGGGTGGCCGCGACACAGATGAAAGTCGCAGTCGGTGATACGGTGACCCTTGCCGGGGCGATGCCCATGAAGGACTTTCACAGCAACACGCTCGACCGGACCTTCGATGAAATCCTGTTCGCTGCAAGCGCCGTGGTCGGAGACGGAGCATCGGCGCCGCCAGCGCCGGCCCCGGCCGCCGGTCTTCCGCCCGGCCATCCAGCCATCGGCAACGCCGGCGGATCATCCGGCACGCCGTCGCCCGCGTCCGTCAAGGCCGGCGACATCGCACGACTTGCCGGGGGACAGACCGTCGCCGAACTCTTCGTCCGGAAGGCCGACCTTGTCGGCAAGCGTGTTCGCCTGCGCGGGCGCGTGGTCAAGGCCAATCGTGGCATCATGGGCAAGAACTGGATGCACATTCAGGACGGCACGGGCGACTCCGGCAGCAACGACCTGACCGTGACGTCCGTCGACGGCTACGCCGCACCCGGCGTTACCGTCGTCGTTGAGGGGACGCTCGGCGTCGACAAGAACATTGGCGCAGGCTATGTCTTTCCCGTGATCATCGAAGATGCGGTGATCAAACCGGAGCCGGCGGATGCCGCGGGGCCTTGACGAGAATCGCGCCATGCACACGCAGGACGCGTTGGTGCCCGGTTCGTGTCGGGCATCACTGCCGGCGGCTTCCATATAGACCGGAGGGTGCCGAACTGTCGAGTTGACAGGAAGCGTCAGCGGCACGTGTTCCGAGTGCGGCACGTCCATCACAAGGGCCGGTACGCCAGATGCCGATCGCACGCTGCGCACAGCTTGATCGCCGTTGATGATCGCGGCCGCCCGAGCTTCATCAACGGGTTTTGTTCTGTCGCGGTGCGCGTCGGTATGGCAGCGTCCTGACTGATCGCGTATCGTGGGTTGTGAGTTGACCCGCACGCGCCCCACGAAGGAGAACCCAATCCATGATCGACCCACGTATCACGAAACTCGCCGACCTGCTCATCAACTATTCCTGCGCCATCCGAAAGGACGAGAAGATCCTCATCGAGGCCATCGACATCCCAAACGCCTTCACGATCGAGTTGATCCGCCTTGCCCGTGAGGCCGGCGGCGTGCCCGTGGTCAAGCTCGAATCCAATCAGATCAAGCGCGCCCTGATGATCCACGGCTCGCGAACCGGCTGGGACCTGATCGCCGACATCGAGCAGGCACGCATGGAGCAGGTCCAGTGCTACATCGGTGCACGTGGCAACCACAACATCAGCGAGCTCTCTGACGTTGCGTCCGACATGCAGGCCCTCTATGAAAACACGGTGTGGAAGCGCGTCCACCAGGACGTCCGCGTCAAGAAGACACGCTGGGTCGTCCTCCGCTGGCCCCACCCCGCCATGGCCCAGATGGCCGAGATGTCCACCGAAGCCTTTGAGGACTTCTATTTCAACGTCTGCACGATGAACTATGCGAAGATGGCCCGCGCCATGAAGCCGCTGATTGCCCGCATGGAACGGACCGACCGCGTCCGCCTGCTTGGCCCGCGCGACACCGACCTGACCTTCTCCATCAAGGACATCCCCGCCATCGGCTGCGACGGCAAGCTCAATATTCCCGACGGCGAGGTGTTCACGGCCCCGGTGCGCGAATCGGTCAACGGCGTCATCCACTTCAACGCCCCGACGATTTACCGCGGCGAGACGCACAATGACATCCGTCTCGAATTCACCGACGGCCGCGTCACGGCCGCCACCAGCACCAACACGCCGGGCCTCAACCGCGTCCTGGACGCCGACGCCGGCGCCCGTTACGTCGGTGAGTTCGCCATCGGCTTCAACCCCTATTGCACCCGGCCGATGAAAGACATTCTCTTCGACGAGAAGATCGCCGGCAGCATCCACTTCACGCCCGGCATGTGCTATGACGAGGCTCCCAACGGCAACCAATCCGGCATCCATTGGGACATGGTCATGCTCCAGACCCCGGAAGCCGGCGGCGGCGAGATCCATTTCGACGGCGAACTGATCCGCAAGGACGGCCTCTTCGTGACCGAAGACCTCAAACCCCTCAACCCCGAAGACCTCAAATGAGCAGTAGGGTGGGCACCGCCCACCTCGCTTTCGGCGTTTCGGCTTTCAGCTTTCGGCTTTGCCGGGTGCCCCATCCCATTCGGGGGTGGGGGATCGACGCTCCGGCTTCGGCTTTCGCCCGAACAGGAACACGATCACCCCCAGCGTGATCGCTCCGACCACGAGGCCGAAATACTGGTTCCGCCCGCCTGCCGACCAGACGTCCGTATAGAACCCCGGCGCCCAGCGCCCCAGGGAATAGCTCAAGACGTCCGTCGACAGTATACCCACCACGGCCACGACGAGCGCATACGGCATCTGCGTCCAGACGTGCCGCCCCAGGTCGCACTCGCTCGCAATCGCGCTCAAGACCGTCGTATCGCTGATCGGCGAGCAGTGGTCCCCGAACACCGCCCCCGTCAGTACCGCCCCCACCGAAGCGTAAAACAGCGGCAACGCCTGCTCCGCCGGCAATGCGCCGAGCACCGACGCCGAAATCGTCACCGTCGCCGGACACAGAATCCCCATCGTCCCCCAGCTTGTTCCGGTCGCAAACGACACGACGCACGCCGAGATGAAGATAGCCGTTGGTAGCCACACCGCCGAAAACGCGCCCGAGGCCACCTTTGCGCTCAGAAACGTGCTCGCCGCATCCCCGAGATGCAGGTCCTTGCCACCCTGCGACAGTCCCCACGCCAGCACCAGCACGATGCATGCCGCAAACATCCGGCTCATCCCCGACGTCACCGCCTCCATCGTCTTCCCCAGCGGCAGCGCCCCGGCTAGCAGCGTCGTCACCACCGCCGCCGTCACCGCCGCCAGCGAGCCATAGAGCAACGCCACGTAAGAATTCGCGTCACCCAGGATCGACACCAGGCTGTCGCGAATATGCCCGGCATCCTCGAATGAAATCGCCGCCGCCTTGGCCGCGTCTTCCTGCACGGCCTGCCAGCCCGTCCAGACCATTAGCCCCACGGTCATGCCGACCAGCACCACCACCGGAACGGCCCCGAGCCACCATCCACGCCCGTCCGCCGGTTCCGCCGTATTGGACGCCGCGTGATCGGACGCCTCCCGCGCTCCGCCGGCGGCCCGCGCCTCCGCCGTTCGCATCCCCCCGAAATCCCGCCCGGTCATCGCAATGATAAAGACCATCACCAATGCCAGAAGCGCATACGTGCGGTACGGAATGCTCGCCCAGAACGCCGTCGTCCCCGTCATCCCCGCCAGGAAGGCCGGCACCTTGTCTCCCAGCCCGTTCAGCCCATCCTGGATATACCCGATCTCCGTTGCCAGCCACGTGCCGATCAGGATCGATGCCACCGGTGCCGCCGTCGAATCCACGACATACGCCAGTTTCTCCCGGCTCAGTCCCAGGCGGTCGAAGATCGGCCGCATCGCCGGTCCCACGATCAGCGCGTTCGCGTAGTCGTCAAAGAAAACCACGATTCCCGCCAGAAACCCCCGCAACTGGCCCTGCTCCCGCGTGCGAACCCGGCGTGTCAGTCGCGCGACCAGCGCCGCCGTGCCGCCGTTCGCCCGGATTGCCCCCACCATCCCTCCAATCACGAGCGTGAAGGTCAGGATCTGCAAGTGACTGAAATCCACCGCCGCGCCGGATTTCTCCAGCGGAGCGAGCACGCCGAGCAGGTAAGTCTGGGTGGCAGAAGCGATTATGTGAAGAGGGTTGTGGTCGCCGCCGAGGTGCAACATCATCCCGGCGGCCGTCAGAATGCCCAGCACCAGCGCCATGATCACCTGGCGTGTGACGATCGCGGCCACGATCGCGACGATCGCGGGGGCCAACGCCCACAGACCATACACCCCGCTGGGGGCTGGGGTCCGCACCGGCACGACCGCGTGTAACGACGGCGAAGCGGCGCCGTTCCCGGCTTTAGCGGCGCGTGTGCCCGGTTTTCCGGCCGCAGGCTCCGGAAGCACCGGCGGCCGGTCGACCTCGCCGACGTCCCGCTGGGGTTGGGAAGCCGCGGGTGGCTCCGTGGGCACGGCACCGGTCTGGCCGAGCAGGACCGGCAGGATCAACAGGGCAGCCAGCGCGGACACGATCGTCCATCGTCGCACCCGCCGACAGGAGACCGGAACGAGAAGGGATTCTCGTTCCAGCGGGAGAAGGGATTCTCGTTCCAGCGGGAGAAGGGATTGTCGCTCCAGCGGTGGTTTTCGAGATAATTTCAGCACGCGGCGACCGTAGCCGACGGCGCGAAGCACGTCAATTGGCGGGGTTGTCGGCGGGTGGCTCGACTCGCAACAGGTCGTATACGTCGTCGACGCGAATGGCTGGTGGAAGCGGCTTCCGGGCGGCGTTCGTCAACAGGAAGGTGACGCTGCTTGAATAGTCCAGCCCGCCATGCGTACTCGCGACGGGCGCGACGAAGAAGTGAAAAAAACGCGAACCGTGGCAGGCCTCCGGCCGGAGAGAGACGATCACGTCGGCGGGCTTGTCCACCAAGGCATGGAAGCAATCCCACAGCCGGTGGAGCGGATCGGGATAGCGATGGGTCACGGTGGCGTCGAAGAGGGGCCGATCCTCGATCGTGCCGTCGTCGTCCACGTGGCCTGTTGCGCGGAGCTGCGCCAACACCGGCGCCAGTGCCAAAGGGTCGCCCCGCGAGGCGTCGTATGCGAATCCGCCCGGCCGTTGGCGAATCGCCGCCTGTCCGTCCGCGTTGCGGACCACCACGTCGTCGTCGTCCGCATAGGTCACCAGATCGACCGCCGGATGCTTCACGAGCGTGGCGGCGACCTCGGCGGCGCGATTGGTGTGAAACAGGGCGCACGTGACGAGGCCGTAGTTGATGGTCACGACGTCGTTTGGCGCCTGCAGCGTCTGCGTCATGCGAAATCCCGCGTCGGTGAGCGCTTTGCGAAAGCTGACCCGCTCGCACCGCTGGAGGCTGTGCCCATGATCGGCGAGGATCGTGAATCGCACCCGCCCGCGACGGTCATAGGTGATCCGCTCGCACAGTTTTTCGACATCGATCAGGTAGCGCCGGATGGCCTCCTCGCCGCCGCGCGTGCCTAGTCCCGCCGTCCCCACCGAGTATCCGATAGCCATGCCGGTCTTTGTTCGATCGAACAGCGCGTGCATCCCGCGCAGCTCCGTCGCCCACACGGACGCCGGAAAGAGATAGGTATTGATGGCCACTCGCTGCGGCGCGGCGTATTGCACCCGGCTCCGCCACGGCGCGTTTTGCCCGCTCATGTAGACCTGGTTGCCGTTGCTCAACGCATTGCGGTCGCGGTCAAAATACAGCGACTCCGCCGCCACGCACCGCTCGCTCCGCACGATCCGCGACAGGGCCATGTCTGTCATCGCCGGAAACACGCTCACCACGCGCACCGGCGGCCCGAAGAGCTGAAAGTGCCCCTCGTCGCACATCGCTCTCACGAGGTCGAACGGCACACCGTCCAGAATGATTACGCAATGCGCCGCGTCCGGCCCGTTCGGCGCCAGTTCCACCCGCTCGTCGACCACGCCGTCCGCGTCGTCGTCGAAGGACAGCTCCCGCACCCGGCCCTTGACAAGACGCTGGTAATAATTGGGCCGCGAACTTCCTCCGACCGCAAACGCCTTCGTCGTCGTCCCGTCCGCCGCCCCCTCCGACGACACCGGTCCGTCCGGCCACGCAATCCCCCCGCCGCATCCTCCACCTGCGACACACGCTGCCGCCACCACCGCCCACGTCCGCCATGCCCAACGCACTGCCGTCATGTCAAGACTCCCGTGCCCGACCCTCGCTGTCTTCGCCAACCCCGCTGCAGCATGGTACACGCCGCTTGTTCAGTCATCAGTTATCAGTTATCAGTTATCAGTTCGCAGTTTGGACTTTTGGACTTTTCCCCCGCGTGCTACGGCCAGGCTCGCGTGGCCGCCCACCCCGTGGCGTCAACCACCTCCGCCACCCGCCACTTTCGGCATTTCGGCATTCGGCTTTCAGCTTTCAACGTCCTCTGATCACGGGGTCTCGAAATCGCGGGCGATTTGTGGCACAATTGTGGAAGAGCGGTCAAGGGGACCGCCCGGTGTGTCCGACCGTGGTCTGACGTCGGCAGGGGATAGCGATGAGCGCAACGGCCAGCCATCCGGTGTTGCAGGACTCACCCGGCACGCGAGCGTGCCTGCTGGGGAATCTCGCCATCGTCCGTGGCGCCCTCGAGGCCGGTGTGCAGTTCTTCTCGTGCTATCCCGGCACCCCCTCCTCCGAGATCGGCGACACCTTCGCCCGGATCGCCGGCAGCTCGGACCTGTTCTTCGAATACTCCGTCAACGAAAAGGTCGCGGTCGAGATCGCCTTCGCCGCGAGCCTCGCCGGCGCCCGGTCGATGTGCGCCATGAAGCACCTCGGTCTGAACTACGCGAACGACCCCGTCTCCACCATACCCTACGTCGGTGTGGAAGGCGGCATGGTCATCGTCTCCGCCGGCGACCCGTCCGCGATCACCAGTCCGAACGAGCAGGACCAGCGCCACTTTACGCGGTTTCTCTTCTATCCGGTGTTCGATCCGGCCACGCCTGAAGACTGCCGCCAGATGACGCGTTATGCGTTCGACTTTTCCGAACAGACGCGTCTTCCCGTCCTCCTGCGTCCCACCACGCGGGTTTGTCACGGCAGCGGCATGATCACGCTCGGGCCGCTGCCGGAGGCTCGCCGGCCGATCCGCTTCACCAAAGACCCGCCTCGCTACGTTCCGATCCCGGCGAACGTCGGTCGGATGCGCAAGGAACTCAGCGAGCGCTACCGCCTTGCCGAGTCGCTGCTGGCGACGTCGCCCTTTTTCCCTCGCGTCGGATCCGGGCGCCGCGGGATTCTCGCCAGCGGCGTGGCCTATGCCTATGCGGCCCAGGTCATCGCCGATCTTGGTGTCGAACAACAGGTCACCCTGCAACAGATCGGTGCCTATCCCATCCCCGATGATCTCCTGGCAGGTTTTCTCGACGCGGTCGATTCCGTTCTCGTCATCGAAGAGCTGACGCCCTTCGTCGAGGACTGGGCCAGCCTGTGCGCCTTTCGCCATGGGCGACAGATTCCCGTTCTGGGCAAACACAGCGGACATTTTCCTCTTGAGTATGAATATTCGCCTGGGTTGGTCGAGGATGCCGTTCGAGAGTACCTAACGCTTGGAAAACGAAAAACCGTCTCGGCGATGGCGCCCGATCTGCCCGACCGCCCGCCGGTCCTCTGCCCCGGCTGCCCCCACCGATCGAGCCTCTACCTGACGGTCAAGGTCTTCGGCAAGCGAACAATCTACTGCAACGACATCGGCTGCTACACCCTCGGCTATGGCGAGCCGCTCAACGCCTGCGACGTCCTGCTTTGCATGGGGTCTTCCATCAGTCAGGCGTCGGGCCTGGCGCGCGTGACGGGCCGGCGGACGGTGGCCTTCATCGGCGATTCGACCTTTTTCCACAGCGGCCTGCCGGCGCTGGCCAACGCCCTGCAGAGCCGCGACCACATCACCGTAGTCATCCTGGACAACTATGTGACGGCCATGACGGGCTTCCAGCCGAGCCTCGCGGCCTGTGTCGGCGCTCCGTCGTCCGACGCGACAACGGAAACGACGGCTGCGGGCCGGGACCAGACCGCCATCGAGCGCGCCGTCCGCGGTTTGGGCGTTGCCAACGTCTGGGCGGTCGATCCGTTCGACGAAGATCAAACTGTGGAAGCTCTGAAGCGGGCGAATTCCGCCGAGGGCGTCAACGTCGTGATCTGTCAATCGCCCTGCGTCGTGCACGAGCGAAAGCGGAGCCACGGCGAACAGAGGGCGCCGTTTGTCATCGACGGCGAAAAATGTAACGCCTGCTCCCTGTGTGTCCGGTTGCTGGGCTGTCCGGGCATACTCATCACCAATGGCGAATACATCATCGACGAAGACCTTTGCGACGGATGCGCGCTGTGCGCCGACGTCTGCGGGCATGACGCGATTCACGCGGCGGACCGCGGGAGGGACGCATGACCTCGACCGACCCGCCTCCTCCGGCGAAGAACCCCGGCGACGGCTGGCGGATCCTGATCGCCGGCACGGGCGGTCAGGGTGTTCTGACGGCGGCGCGGTTGCTGTGCGAGTTCTTCATTGCCGCCGGTCGCGAGGTGGTCAGCGGCCAGCTCCACGGCATGGCCCAGCGGGGGGGAAGCGTCCAATCGACGGTGATGATCGACTGCGGCATCGGTCCGGCGATGCCCGAAGGCCGCGCCGACGTCGTGCTCGGGTTCGAACCGGTCGAGACCGTCCGCGCCCTCCGCTACCTGTCGTCTTCGACGCAAGTCTATATGAACACCACGCCGGTCATCCCTTTCACGTTGGCGCAGAGCGCGATCCGGCCTACACACGACGGGCACTATCCGGACATCGACAAGCTCATCGCGGCCGTCCGCACGGTGACGTCTCACGTGTTCGCCTTTGACGCCACGCGCCGCGCTCGGCAGGCCGGGTCCGCCGCCTGTCTGAACATGGCCATGCTCGGCTCCGCGCTCGGCTCAGGCGGGTTGCCCTGCACGGCGAGCGAGTTTTGGAAAGTTGTCGCCCCTCGACTGCCCGCCCGATCGGCCGAAACGAACGTGCGAGCGTTTGAGGCCGGTGTGGAAGCTGGACGGGCGTTTCATGTCGGGGAGGCGCGCCCATGCAATTGACGATCGGCATCGATGTCGGCGGGACCTTCACCGACTTCCTCGTGACCGGCCCGGATCATGAGGCTACGAGTTTCAAGGTCCTGTCCACCCCGGCCGATCCGTCCGTGGGGCTGATCAACGGTCTCTCCGAAATCGCCGCGAGTCTGGACGTCACGCTGGACGAACTGGCCCGGTCCATCAAGACGATCGTTCACGGTACGACCGTTACCACCAACGCCGTCCTGACCGGGACCGGCGCCCGGACCGGCCTGCTCACGACCGACGGCGTCCGCGACGCCCTCGAGATGCGACGCGGCATCCGCGAGGAGCAATACAACAATCGCTACACCAACGTCCCGCCCCTCGTCCCGCGATACCTGCGCCGACCGGTTCGAGGACGGCTCGATTACCGCGGCGCAGAGCGGACCCCGCTGAATGAGGACGATATTCGTGCGGCAGTCGCAGTCTTCAAGCAGCAGGGCGTCCGAGCCGTCGCGATTTGTTTTATGAACTCCTTCGCCAACCCCGAGCATGAACGCCGGGCGGCGGCGCTCGTGGCCGGTGAACTTCCCGAGGCGTTCCTCAGCGTTTCCACCGATCTGCTTCCGTCCATTCGCTTTTATGACCGCGTCAGCACGACGGTCCTCAGCGCCTATGTCGGCCCTATTCTCAGCGCCTATCTCGACCGGCTGACCGCGCGGCTCCGCGAGATCGGTTTTCCCGGCGTGTTGCTGGTCATGCAGTCCAACGGCGGCGTGATGGCCCCCGAGGTGGCCCGACAGGGGCCGGCCCGCACCCTCCTTTCCGGCCCCGCCGCCGGCCCCGGAGCCGGTCTGCAATACGCCCGGCTTCACGGACGCGAAGACTGCATCACGGTCGACATGGGTGGAACCAGTTTCGACGCGGCCCTGGTTCGGGACGGAACCCCTATGGTGGTCACCGAGGGAGCAATCAACCGCTATCGCATCGCCCTTCCGATGCAGGACATCGTCACCATCGGCGCCGGCGGCGGCAGCGTCGGATGGATCGATGAGGGTGGCCTGCTGCGAATGGGACCGCAGAGCGCCGGCGCCGACCCCGGCCCCGCCTGTTATGGCAGGGGCGGCTCGCTGCCGACCTGCACAGACGCCGACCTCGTGCTGGGCTATCTGAATCCCGCATTCTTCGCCGGCGGCAAGATGAAACTCGATCGAGAGGCCGCCGTCCGCGCCATCGACGAGGCCGTGGCGAGACCGCTGGGGCTGTCGGTCGAAGAGGCGGCGGCGGGCATGTACCGCGTGATTAACACCAACATGGCCCAGGGTGTCCGCGAGATCACCGTCAAACGCGGTTTCGATCCGCGGGAGTTCCCGCTCGTGGCGGCCGGTGGCGCCGGCCCGCTGCACGCCTGCATGATCTGCCGAGAACTCGAGATCCCTATGTTTCTTGTGCCGCGTGAGTCCTCGATCTTCTGCGCCGCCGGCATGTTGATGAGCGACCTGCAACACGACTTTGTCCGGTCCTTCGTCGCTGTGCTCGACCACGTCGATTGGGGTCACCTCACGGAGTTGATCGACACGATGACGGAGGACGGAAACCGCCTGCTGGAAAAGGAGATGATTCCCCCCGAGAGACGGCAGTTCCGCCTCAATCTCGATTGCCGCTACCTCAAGCAATACCACGAGGTCTCCTTTCCGGTGGCGGCTCGGGCGATTCGCGACGGAGATGCCGCCGCCATCGCGTCTGAGTTCCATCGCGAGCACAAGCGGCTGTACGGATATGCGCTCGAGCGGGAGGGTAGCCCCGTGGAGTTGATCAACGTCCGCCTGCAGGCCTTGGGCGTGACCGACAAACCCGCCTTCGCCGAGGAACCCTGCTCGGGAGAGGACGCCGCCGGCGCCCTGAAGGGCGAGCGCAATGTCTATCTCCCCGAGGACCGGACCTTCGTGCTCATTCCCGTATACGACGGCCACGCGACACGCTACGGCAACCGCATCGCCGGTCCGGCCCTGATCGAGCAGGTCAACACCACCGTGTTTCTCGCTCCCGGCTTCGACTGCGTCTGCGACCGCTGTGGCAGCTTCGTCGTGTCCCGGAGCGATCGGCGGGATGTGCGAACCCACGCCCGACAGGAGATTGCCCGATGAGCGGTGTGGACCCAATCCTGCTCTCCGTCTTTGCCCGCACGTTCAAGGCGGTTACGGATGAGATGAGCCTCTCGCTACAGCAGACCACGCGCTCGCCGATCCTCTGTGAAGCGAAGGACTTCGTCACCGGCGTCTATGACGGCCGTGGCAATATGCTGGAGCAGACGGAGAACCTGCCGATTCTGTCGTTCTCGCTCGGCCCCGTCTGCAAGTACATCGTCGACTCCTTCGGTGACGACCTCCATCCGGGCGACGTCATCCTCCACAACGACGTCTTCAGCATGGGCAACCAGAACAACGACGTGGCGGTCTACAAGCCGATCTTCTTCGACGACCGGCTCGTCGCCTGGTCGGCCTGCAAGGGACATCAGGCCGACATCGGCGGGGCCGTCGCCGGCGGCTACAACCCCGACGCCACGGAGGTCTGGCAGGAAGCGCTCCGCATCCCGCCCGTCAAGATCTACGACCGGGGCGTCTTTCGCAGGGACGTCTGGGACCTGATCTTCGCCAACATCCGCTTTGACATCGTGCAGCACGACATCCGTGCGGAGATCGGCTCGTGCGTCGTGGGCGAGCGAAGGATGCAGCACCTGCTCGACAAGTACGGCCTCGAGTGCTTCGAGATCCATCGCGACGCGCTCTTCTCCGCGACGCGGAAGATGATGGAAGCCGAGATCGCCGCGATTCCAAACGGCGTCTACCACGGCGAATCCACCGTGTATTTCGACGGAAGAAACGCCGACCGGCGCTATGCCCTCCGCGTGCGGATCATGGTGGAAGACAAACGTATTACATTCGACTACTCGAACACCGACCCGCAGACCGACGCCTTTGTCAACGGCACCTATACCTCCAGCGCCTCGGCGGCCATCCTCACGTTCCTTCAGATGGTCAATCCCGACATCCCGCACAATCAGGGCATGGTCGCCCCCATCGAAATCATCATCCCCGAGGGCACGATTCTGAATGCCGCATATCCTGCGGCCACCACCTACGGAAACCACCTCTGCCCGGCAAACGCCGACGCCATCGTTCGCGCCCTCGCGCCCGTCATCCCGGACCGCGCGACCGCCGGCTGGAACCACCTGCTCTGCTCCCTGTCGACCGGCACCGACCCCCGCAAGGGCGAACGCTACGTGGACATCTGTTTCATGGGACTCAAGGGCGGCTCCGGCGCGATGCGCGGCGTCGACGGCTATGATCACATTGGCATGATCGACGCCTCCGGCGGCCTGCTGGATCAGGATTACGAAATGTTCGAACAGCAGACGCCTCACCTCCTGCTCCGCCACGAGTACCTGACGGACTCGGCCGGTCCCGGCCGCTGGCGGGGCGGTCTGGGCGTCGAGACGGTCTTTGAAATCGGCTCAGACGACACCCAACTCGTGATCTTTGGCGATGGCGACGTCGAGCCTGCGTTCGGCCTGCGTGGCGGCGGCCGCGGAAGCCTTAATGCCATCCGCCTGCGCTATCCCGACGGCCGGGAGCATACGCCGCGCAGCCTCGATCTGCTCCGAGGGCTGCCTCGCGGCACGGTGTACCGTCAGTTTGCCGGCGGCGGCGGCGGCTATGGCGATCCGAAACAACGCCCGCCGGACCGTGTGGCCGACGACGTGCGCAACGGCGTCGTCTCGGCGGCGGTCGCGCGGGACGATTACGCCGTCGTGCTGAATGAGGCGACCTTTGAAGTCGATGCGGAAGCGACCGCCGCTCTGCGGCAGGGCGCCGGAAACGACGCATGAGGACAACCTCCGGTCGAGTTGCTATGAGCGAACACATGGACCCAACGAAACGGCTCGAAGTACTGTCCAACATCATGCGGGCGTCGCACTTCGAATGGCGCCGGGCGGTGATGACCCTCTTCCCCGACACGGACCCGAAAGAGCTGGTCAAGCGCTATTGGACCGAGGTCGGGAAGGACACGGCCCGGTACTACCTGAGGAAGATCGATCCCGACAAGGACCTCGCCCAACAGGTCGCCCGCCTGTTCGTGTCCAGCAGTGTCGCGATGGGTGAGGACGCCGAGGTCCTCGACGCGGCGGCGGACGGCTGCAGCCGGGCGCGTCACAACGACTGTCCGTGGTATCAGTGGCATCAACGCGAGGGGCTGTTGGACGAGGACCGCATGGGCTGTGACCAGTGGCTTCAGACCGTCGTCGACGAAATCAACGCGGCCCTCGGCACGCGGCTCCGGTTTGAAACGGTCGAGACCCTCCCCGACGGCGGGAGCTGTTGCCTGCGAAGATTCTGGGTGGAGCGATCCGCCGAATCGGAGACGACGTAAGCGCATGGATTTCTCCTTCACGGACGATCAGCAGGCGCTCCGCCGGACCCTGGCCCGGTTTTGCGACGAGCGGATCCGGCCGCAGGCGGCGGCCATCGACGAGGCCGGGCAGTTTCCGCGCGAGCTGTTTGGAGAGCTGGCGGACCTCGGCTTCTTCGGGATGCGCTACCCCGAATCCCTCGGCGGCAGCGGCCTCGACTTTCTGTCCTACTGCCTGGCCATCACGGAGATCGCCCGCGGCTCGCTCTCGCTGGCCGCGTTGGCCGCCATGCAATCCCTGATGGGCACCCACTTTCTGCACGTCCTCGGCGACGCCGCCATTCACGAGAAACTGCTGCGGCCCGCCCTCCGCGGCGAAAAGATCGGAACGATCTGCATCACCGAGCCGAACGCCGGCAGCGATCTCTCTGCCATCGCGACCTCGGCGATCGGCGTCGATGGCGGCTACCGGCTGAACGGCCAGAAGACCTGGATCACGGCCGCGCCGGTGGCGGACTTTTTCACCGTCTTCGCCCGCGCCGGCGAAGAGCGCCGGCTGACGATCTTCCTCGTCGAAAAGGATTCTCCCGGCCTGGTGGTCGGCAAGTCGATCGACAAGATCGGGTGTCGGGCGTCTCCTACGTCGGAGGTCTTTTTCGAGGAGTGTTTCGTCCCCGACGACCACCGCCTCGGTGAGGAGGGGGCCGGCGAGGCGCACCTGCGCACGATCCTGGCCGAGATTCGCATCATGACCGGGGCACTGGCCATCGGCGTGGCGCGGGCGGCCTTGGACGACGC
Source organism: Phycisphaerae bacterium (assembly GCA_046754505.1). Classification (GTDB taxonomy): domain Bacteria; phylum Planctomycetota; class Phycisphaerae; order UBA1845; family UTPLA1; genus JAPULF01. Next base: position 24,116 of record JBHHVX010000022.1, read on the forward strand.
GCTCGAATACGCCAGCCAGCGACAGCAATTCGGCCGGCCGATCAATCGCTTTCAGGCCATCCAGTTGAAGCTCGCGGAGATGGGCACCGATCTCGAAGCGGCCACACACCTGGTCCACTATGCGGCATGGCTGAAGGCCCGCGACATGCCGTGCCATCGTGAGGCCGCGATGGCGAAGCTGTTCGCCACGGAGCGGGCCACCGAGATCTGCGACAAGGCCACGCGAATCCTCGGCGCCTACGGCTACGCGATGGAGTTTGCGGCCCAGCGTTATTTCCGCGACATCCGCTTCACGCTCTACGGCGGCGGCACCAGCGAAATCCTCAAGTTGATCATCGCAAAGGAGATGACCGCATGAGCCGCCGCTGCGGAATCCTGGATTGGGGCGTGGCCCTGCCGCGGCGCCGGCTGGAAAACCGCCTCACCGCCGAGGCGTGGGATCGTGCCGCTCCTGCCGGCTCGCGCCGTATCGCGGCTCACGACGAAGACGCGATCACGCTCGGTGTGGAGGCCGCTCTGCAGGCCACCCAAGGCGACGGGCCGACGCCCGACACCGACGCCACGTCCGCGATCGACGCCGTTATGCTTGCCACCACGACCGCCCCGTTTGCGGAGGGCACCTGCGCCGGCGTGATCGCCGACTGCCTCGACCTGGGCACCGACGTCCGGTGCATCGACATGAATACCACGCGCCGGTCCGGCACGAACGCGCTGGCCGTCGCGTGCGACATGGTCCGTGCGGGCGCCGCGCGCCACGTGTTGGTGGTCGCCGCCGACATCTGCGTAAGCCGCCCCGGCGATCCCGGCGAATACCTCACCGGCCACGGCGGTGCTGCCCTCCTCGTCGGCCCGCATAAAGAGGCGAAGGTCGAAATCCTGGCGCAGACGGAGTGTCGACACTCGCATTGCGACATCTGGCGCGTCGCGGATTCGCGGTTTGCCCGCAGCGGGGACCCGCGATTCGACAAGATCGTCGCCTACGCCCCGTCCATGCGGTCTGCTTTGCAATCCCTGCTGCACTCGGCGGACTGGTCGCCGCAGGACGTCCGCCGCGCCGCGCTCTACAGCCCGGACGCGCGAAGCGGCGCGGCATTGCTCAAGAAGAGCGGGTTCGACGTTTCATCGCAGTATTGCGATCGCGTCAGCGCCCGGGTCGGTCTGACGGGAGCGGCTCACGCGCTGCTGATGCTCATCGCGGCAATCGAAGTGTCGGAAAGATACGATCGTATCATCGCGCTTGACTACGGCAACGGAGCCGCGGCGTTCGGCTTGGAGATCCTCAAGGACCCCGGCGTCTCGCGATTCGACGCGTCGATCGCCTGCGGCTACGACATCTCCTACAACCGATACCTGTCGCTCCACCGTCTGCACGCCGGAGCGGATGCCGAGGATCCGACCTTCGCGTCGGAGATGATGGACGAACGCTGCAAGCGTCTCTGGCGCGCACGCGTCGCCCGGCGGTGTCTCGGCTGCCGGACCGTCCTCACGCTGCCGCTGCCGACCTGCCCGCGTTGCTCCAAGCCGACCGACTTCACCGAGCAGCGCTTACAGCGGCACGGCACGGTGTTCGCCGTCACGCACGAGCACTACGTCCCGACGCCCGAACCGCCGCTCGGCATGGCCGTGGTCGACCTGGCGGGCGGCGGGCGCCTGACCTTGCAAGTCGCCGACGAAGACACGCCTCTCCGGATCGACGATCGCGTTGAGCTGGTGTTCCGGCGCCTGCACGGCGGCGGCGGCAGACCGAACTACTTCTGGAAGTGCCGATCACTCTCGGTTTCTGGAGGGAGTGTCCAATGACCGCCTCCGGCAAGCGACTCAAAGATCGCATCTGCGTCGTCGGGCTCGGCTGGACCGCGTTCGGCGAGCACTTCGACCGCAGCTATGCCGACCTGTTGGCCGATGCCTCGCGCGACGCCATGCAGGACGCCGGCGTCGAACAGGCCCGGATCGACGCCGCCTGGCTGGGGACGGCGTTTCCCGACGCGGGCGTCTTTCAGGGCCGATCCGGCATGGACCTGGCCGAGGCCCTGGGGATGTTCGACATCCCGATCACCCGTGTGTCGAACTACTGCGCTACCGGCGCGGAGGCCGTTCGCGGAGCGGTGAACGCCCTTCTGGCCGGCGAGTGCAGCGTTGCCCTGGCCGCCGGGGTCGAAAAACTCCGCGACCGTGCACCCCAGGACAGCCTGGTCAAGATGATGGTCGAGGGCGGCCATCCCTACTATCAGAAGGGGTTCACTGCCGCGGGCACCTTCGCCATGTACGCCAATCGCTATTGCACAACGTATGGCGTGACGCGAGAGCAGCTTGCAGCCGTGTCGGTCAAGAACCACGCCCATGCCTGCCTGAACCCCAAGGCTCACTACCGCCGGGAAGTCACGACCGAGCAGGTGCTCCGATCGCCGATGGTCGCCGATCCGTTGACCGTGATGGATTCGTGTCCCACGACCGACGGAGCCGCCGCGGTCGTACTGGTGCGGGCGGAGGACGCCGCGAAGTTCTCCGGCGTCCCGGTCTATCTCAAGGGGTTGGGGCTTGCCGTGTCGAGCGGCTGGGACCTGCCGTTTTTCGACGAGAGTCACGAACTCCTGTCGTTTCGCGCGACGCGTGTCGCCGCCCGAACGGCGTACGCGGAAGCGGGCGTCCGCGACCCTCGGAAGCAGATCGACCTGGCGGAAGTCCACGATTGTTTTTCCATCGTCGAACTGCTTACTTGCGAGGACCTCGGCTTTTGCGGAACCGGCGAAGCGGCGGCCCTGGTGTCCTCGGGCGCCACGCGCCGCGACGGTGACATCCCGGTCAATGTCAGCGGCGGGCTGCTCTCCTGCGGACACCCCGTCGGCGCGACCGGCCTCCGCATGGTCTGTGAAATCGCCGAGCACCTCCGCGGGACCGCAGGCGATCGACAGATCCCCGGCGCCCGCCTCGGCCTCACCCACAACATCGGCGGGCCGGGTGCGGTGGCTGCGGTGATGATCTTCGGAGGGGAGCCGGACCGATGACCCGACACGAGCGGATTCGCATCGTCATCGGAAAGCCCGGCCTCGATGGTCACGATGTCGGCGCCAAGGTCGTGGCTCGGGCGCTGATGGAGGCGGGGTTCGAGGTTGTTTACACGGGTTTGCGAAAGTCGCCGGAGGAGATCGTGGCGGCGGCGTGCGAAGCGGATGCGGACGTGCTGGGGCTGTCGATCCTCTCCGGCACCCACCTGCCGATCTGCGAGCGCGTCAGGAGTCTGCTCCAGGCTGCCGGCCGTTCGGACATGGTCTGGATCGTCGGCGGCAACATCCCGGCGAAAGACCATGACGCGCTGAAACAACTCGGCGTGAAGGCGGTCTTCTCCGTCGGTACGTCGCCACAGTCGATCGCCGATTTCATACGGGGGGCGTTCCCATGACTTCCGAACACAGCGATGTCCGCAGACACGTCATCAATGAATCGGGGATCGAGATCAAGCCGGTCTACGCCGAGCACGACGTCGCCGAAAGCGGCGGTTCCGACGGGATCGGCGCCCCGGGCGAGTTCCCGTTCACCCGCGGCATCCACAAGGAGATGTATCGCCGACGTCCCTGGACGATGCGCCAATACGCCGGGTTCGCCCGCCCGGAGGAGACCAACGCCCGCTTTCGCTATCTGATTGCCAACGGCCAGACCGGGCTGAATGTGGCTTTCGATCTGCCGACGCAGGTCGGGATGGACTCGGACGAACCGATGGCGCAGGGGGAGGTCGGGCGCGTCGGCATGGCCGTCGACACGTTGCGCGATTTCGAGATCGCTTTCGACGGCATCGACCTCGACCGCATTACCGTCTCACTGACCATCAACGGAGCGGCTGCAGCGCTCATCGCCATGTACTTCGCGCTGGCGGAGAAGCGCGGCTACGACGTGCGCCAACTTCGGGGCACGGCGCAGAACGACATTCTGAAGGAGTACATCGGGCGCGGCACATGGGTGTTTCCCGTCGAGCCTTCGATCAAGCTCGTCGGCGACACGATCCTCTATTGTGCGGAACACGCCCCGCGCTACAGCCCGGTCAGCGTGTGCGGCTACCACATTCGGGAGTCGGGCGCCACACCGGTCCAGGAGATGGCGTTTGCCTTCTGCATCGCCCGGGCCTACATCGACCACGCGCTCGAGCGCGGACTCGACATCGACGCCTTCGCCTCCCGGCTCTCCTTCAACTTCGACATTCACGGAAACTTGTTCGAGCAGGTAGCGAAGTTCCGGGCGGGCCGCCGACTGTGGGCCGAGATCGTCCGGGAACGGTATCATGCCCGCGACCCTCGATCCATGTGGCTGCGGATGATTGCCGGCGGCGGCGGCGGTGGACTCACCATCCAGCAACCCGAAAACAACATCGTGCGCAGCGCCTACTATGCCCTTATCAGTGCCCTGTCCGGAACCCAGACCATGGCGCTGTGCTGCTATGACGAGGCTTATACCATCCCTTCCGAAAAGGCCACCCGACTCTCGCTCCGCACGATGCAGATTCTGATCGAGGAAATGGGCCTGTGTGACACGGTGGACCCGCTGGCGGGGTCGTACTATGTCGAGACGTTGACCAATCAGATGGAGGCACGCATCCGGTCCGTGATGGACGAAGTCGACGCGGAGGGTGGCATCGTGCAGGCCGTGGCGGAGGGGCGGATTCAGAACATCGTCTCGCGACAGGCGTATGAGAACCTCAAGAAGCTGGAATCCGGCGAGACTCGCAAGGTCGGCGTGAACTGTTATCAAATCGAAGAGGACGAACAGCCGGTGGAGTTTCATCCTTTCAATGAGGAGGCCTGCCGGGAGCAGGTCAAACGCCTGGGCCGGATTCGGCGGGAACGTGATTCCGGTAGTGTGAAAGGCAGCCTGGCGCAGGTTCGCCGGGATGCCGAGGCCGGACACAACGTCATGCCGGGCATCATTCGGGCGGTCAAGGCCTATGCCACCGTCGGCGAGATCACCCACTGTCTGGTGGAGGTCTATGGTCGCTACCACGAGCCGGTGCGATTCTGAAAGAGGGGCGCGTCAACGTGCGACACAAAACCCAGCCCGGCCGGACCACACTCGTATTGATGACGGGCAACATCACGCTGAGGATCGGGACAGGTTCGTAATGGTGGTTGAGACCTATCTGGCACCTGATACGCTCGAAGACCTGACGCAGTCCCTGTCAACCGGCGACGCCACGGTGCTGGCGGGCGGAACCGATCTGATGCCACAGACGCAGGCTGGAAGCCGATCGTTTCGGCCGACACTTGTCAGCCTTCGTCGCGTGCCCGAGCTGGGCGGGATTTGTGAAACGGATGGAGAGATCCAGATCGGGGCGCGGACGACTATCACGGACATCCTTGAGTCCGGGCTGCTGCGCAAAAAGGCCGCCGTCCTCGTGGAAGCGGCCGATCAATTCGCCAGCGCCCAAGTCCGAAACATGGCCACCCTCGGCGGGAACATCTGCAACGCTTCTCCCGCCGGAGACATGATGATCCCGCTACTGTTGCTGGACGCGGAGGTGGAACTGGCCTCGTGGCTCGACGGCGGCGTGGCACGCCGAACGATGGCCCTGGGCGATTTTCTCGTGGCCCCCGGCCGGACGCGGATTCAGACGACCGAGGTGTTGACGTGCGTCCACTTTCTGGTGCCTCGGCCGCAGACCATCGCAGTCTTCCGAAAGCTCGGCACACGACCCGCCCTGGATATTGCCATCGTCTCCGTCGGCATCGCCGGCGTCCGGGACGGCCGATGCCTGCGGCAGGTCCGAGTGGCCTTCGGCGCCGCCGCGCCGACGCCGGTGCGCGGGCGAAAGACCGAAGCGGCCCTGGAAGGCCGCCCCCTGGACACGCAAGGGATCGCAACGGTCGCCGATGCGATCGGCGACGACGTGGCCCCCATCTCCGACGTCCGGGCGTCCGCCTGGTATCGGGCACGGGTGCTGCGTCGCATGACGGAAAGAATACTGCATGATGTCAGTCAGACAGACCATCAGCTTTGAACTGAACGGTCGTCCGGTCGACGCAACGGTGCCCGTCACGATGAGCACGCTGACGCTGCTTCGCGACGTGTTCGAGCACACGGGCACGAAGTACGGATGCGGCGAGGGCGAATGCGGCGCCTGCACGATTCTCGTGGACGGTCGGTCCGTAAACGCCTGTCTGATGTTCGCCGTGGACTGCGACGGCCGCCGGCTGATGACGATTGAAGGCATTCAGACGGATGGAAGACTTCACGCCGTGCAGGAGGCCTTCGTGCAACACGGGGCGGTCCAGTGCGGGTTCTGCTCACCCGGCATGATCATGCGGAGCGTGGAGTTGCTGAACCGCCACCCGGAGGCAGACGACGACGCGATTCGGCGCGGCATTGAGGGCAATCTGTGCCGCTGCACCGGATACACAAAGGTGCTTGAGGCCATCGCGGCGGCTCTCCGGGACGCCGAGCCGGTCGGGGAGGCTCGTCCATGACGGTCCCCGTGCAAGAAGACAGCCTGATCGGGCAGCGGGTGCCCAAGCTCGACGCCCCGGGCAAGGTGACCGGCGAAGCGAGGTTCATTCACGACATCGAACTGCCCGGAATGCTCGTCGGTCGTATCCTGCGCTCCGATCGCGTCCATGCGAAGATTCTCCGCATCGACACCAGTCGCGCACAAGCCCTGCGCGGTGTCCACGCGGTGATCACCGCGGCAGACACGCCGGGCGTCCCGCTCGGCCACGGCAAGGACCATCCGCCACTCAAGGCGGACCGGGTTCGCTGCCGGCGTGATGAAATCGCCGCCGTCGCGGCGGAGACCGAGGAGATCGCCGAAGAGGCCCTCCGCCGAATCGACGTGGAGTACGAAGATCTCCCAACCGTCTTCTCGCCGGCCGAAGCGCTGCGCCTCGGGGCACCGGTGCTCCACGATTCGCATCCCGACAACATCCCGTTTACCTATCACTACAGCCAGGGAGACATCGCGAAGGGGGAGGCCGAGTCGGACGTCATCATTGAGGACACGTTTCGGCTTCATTTCGTCACGCACTGCTGCATGGGCGTCAGCGGCGTCATCGCCCGGTTCGATTCCGAAGACAACCTGACCGTTTACAGCCAGACGCAGGTGCCGTTTCTGTACAAGAAGGACATCGCCCCCGTCATCGGCGTTCCGCCCGAGCGCATCCGCGTGCTCCAGCCGGTCATCGGCGGGGCCTTCGGCAGCAAGCTGGACATCTACCCCTTTGAGCCGATCTGCATCTTTCTGGCCCGCGCGTCGCGCCGCCCGGTGCGAGTGCTCTTCTCGCGGGAGGAGGAGTTTCTCGCTTCTCCGACGCGGCAGCCGGTTGAGCTGACGTTGCGCAGCGGCGCCCGCAAGGACGGCACGCTCACCTTCCGGGATTGCCACACGTTGCACGACAATGGGGCCTACACCTCCTGGGGCGCGACGACGCCATTTGTGATCATGCAGACGATCTCCTCGCTCTATCGCGTCCCGCACTGTCGCTATGAGACGACTGTCGTCTATACGAACAACCCCTACAGCGGATCCTTCCGAGGCTTCGGCAACCTCCAGGCCACGTTCGCCGTCGAGACGCACATGGACAAGCTGGCCGAGGCCGTCGGGTCGGATCCCCTCGCGTTTCGTCTGCTTAACGCCCAGCAGCCCGGCGAGACCACGCCTCAGGGCATGGTGTTTCGCAGTTGCGGGTTTTCCGATTGCCTCAAGACCGCCGCTCGCGCAAGCGGCTTCCTCGACAAACACAAGGCCAACAAGGGCGCGTGGCCAGAGGCGAAGGACACAGCGCCACGCACCCCGCCGAGAGCCATCCTGCGCGGCATCGGCATGGCATCCCTGCTGCACGTGGGCGGCGGAGCGAAGATCTATCGGTCCGACGGATGCGGAACCATCCTCAAGATCGACGACCATGCCCATGTGACGGTGATGACCGGCGCGACGGACATCGGGCAGGGGAGCGAGACGGTCATCGCGCAATTGGTCGCGGAGGAACTGGGGCTTCCGATATCCCGCATCCGCGTGGTCAATGACGATTCCGAGGTGACGCCGTGGGACGTGGGCGTGCACGCCAGCCGCACGACCTTCATCGCGGGCAACTCCGCTCAGCGAGCGGCTCGCAAGGCGAAACGCAAGCTGCTCGACGCCGCGGCGGAAAAGACCGGCGTGGATGCGGCATCGCTGACGTTGCGCCGCAGCCACATCGTCCGCCAGGCGGACAACGCTCCCGTGATCGAACTGGGGAAGCTCGTGCGCTCCCTGCATTTCGCGAAGAAAAACGACGTCGTCATGACGACCGAATACTATGAACCGCCCAGCGTGATGCAGGATCGCGCATTCAAGGGCAACGTGTCGGCGAGCTATGCGTTTGGCACGCAGGTCGTCGAGTTGGAAGTCGACTCGGACACGGGCATCATACGCGTCCTTCATGTCACCGCGGCGCACGACGTGGGTCGGGTCATCAATGCCCTCGGCATCGAGGGCCAGGTCGAAGGCGGCATCGTCATGGGCATGGGCTATGCGATCTCGGAGCACCTGATCGTCGAGGAGGGCATCGTGAAGAACCCGTGTTTCCGTGACTACAAGCTGATGACCGCCCCGGATGTTCCCGAAATCGCCATGCACTTCATCGAGACCCTGGACCCCGAGGGACCGGCCGGCGCCAAGGGCGTCGGCGAGGCGCCGGCGATCTGCACCGGCGCCGCCATCGCGAATGCCCTCTACAATGCGACGGGCGTGCGTTTCTACGAGTTGCCGCTGACGCCCGAGCGGGTCCTCCGAGCGCTGGAGGCGAGCCGCGGAGACGTCCCGTGAAGCCGCGGACCGTGATCTCGATGGAGCAGGCCCTGTCGCTGAGCTACGCGACGCTCCGCTTCGTCCAGCTCGGCTGGCGGGTCATTCGGCTGGAGGCGACCCCGGGATCGGCCGGTCTACCCGGCGACCCCAATCGCTACATCGGCGAGCGGATCGCGGAGGATGATCGGCGGTCCTACTTCATCGCTCCGAACGTCGGCAAAGAGGCCATCGCCCTCAACCTCAAGCGGCCCGAAGGGCGGGCGATTCTCAAGACCCTCGTCGAAAAACTCAACGCGGACGTCTTCTGCTGCAACACGCTCCCCTCGCGCTATCAAACGCTGGGCATCGACTACGACACTCTGAAATCGGTCAAGCCCGACCTCATCTGGGCCGGAATCTCCGCGATGGGGCCTGACTATCCGGACACGCCCGGCTATGACCCGGCCCTCCAGGCCATGGCCGGTTTCATGGAGCTGACGGGCGAGCGCGACGGAGCGCCCACCTTGTCGGGCGTGCCGATCGTCGATCTGAAGGCCGGTGACGAGGTGTTCGCCCATGTCTGTCTGGCGCTGGCGGACCGAGCCGAGACGGGGCGGGGCAAGGCGATTCACGTTTCCATGCTACAGGCGGCCGCGTCCTGGCTGATCACCACGCTGCCGCTTCTGGATTTCGATTGCGATCCGTCGGAGGTCACCCGCTGCGGAAACGAACACCGCAAGTTCATCCCCGTGAACGCCTATGCCGCCCGGGACGGCTTTCTTCTCGTGGCGATCGGCAACGACCTCCAGTGGGAAAGACTGACGCGGCTGCCGGGGTTCGAGCGGCTGGCCGCCGACGGCCGCCGCACCAACGCCGGCCGGCACCGCGAGCGCACGGCCATTCACCGCGACATGGCTGAGGTCATCGCAACCTTCGACGCCGCGGAACTGGCTGAGCGATTCGCGGCCAATGGCATCCCCCATGCCCCCATTTACACGATCCGGCAGGTGCGCCAGATGGAGGCCGTCTCGTCCAGGCTCACCACGACTCGCACGCCGGACGGCAAGCGGATACATCTTCCGCCGCCGGCGGTCGACGACGAGCGCGCCGTCACGGATTACGCATTTGCCCCGCGCTACAGTCAGGACACGCAAACGATACTCCGGGAAATCGGTCACTCCGAACAGAGCATCGCGGCGCTCCGGTCGTCGGGGATCATTCCATCGTGAACGCCATCACGCCTCGCTGGGTGTGTCACGCCTCGTTGCCCGCGCCGCACCTCGCTGCGCGTGTTACGCCTCGCTGGGTGGGGAGCATCGGCCTCCCGCCGGTGCAGCGCCTCTGACGACAACGGCGGGGCAACATTACGCACACCTCCCGTCAATTCAGGTGCGCGCGTGCCACGGCCACGCTGGCGTGGCCTTGCGGCCGGCCGAACCAGTCAACCGCCCGGCGGATCCGCCGACAAGCCGACCACAAGGCACAAAAAGACGGTTGACAAGCCCGAATAGGGCTTGACGCGGTCCCGAACGGTCGTTATTATGGGTCGTGTCGTGGGCGCGAAGGAGAAAGTCATGTCCGAAAGCCGTAGCGTCGTCCCCTCGTGGGCGACGACCTGCGCAACACATCCCATGTCTCTATAACCCGGCCACCCGCGCAATCTCGTTCGTTACGGTACTGCCCGCGACCTTCGCCACCGGCACCGTCGCCCCTCCCTTCCCCTGCCGGCGCACGGGCGTCGGACAAGCGGGGGCCGAACCGGCAGGAAACCATACACGGTGACTGTCCCGAATGGCACTCTGGACAGATGCGGCGTTGTCTGCTCTCGGGTCGACCGTTGGCCTCCGACCGGTTCATCAGCAAGCTGGAGGCCTTGGCCGGCAAGCGTCTGTGCCCCTAGCCGGTCGGGCGTCCGAGGAAGAAGAGCCGGAAAAGCAGTGCAAGAGGAGGTAGAAGGCAAAATAAACGGTGCCTGTCCCTAATTATCCCAAGGGTGTCCGCTCCCGGCGCACAGGCGTCGGACAAGTGGGGGGTCGAACCATCAGGAGACCATAAACGGTGACTGTCCCGCATTATTCCGGCCACCCGCGCAATCTCGTTCGTTACGGTACTGCCCGCGACCTTCGCCACCG
>JBHHVX010000023.1:0-34520 GCA_046754505.1 Phycisphaerae bacterium
CGGTCCAGCAGGATTTCCATACGGTCGGGACCGAGAAGGGATTCTCGGTCCAGCACTCAGGCCGATGCCAGGGCGGCAAGGGCCTGGTCGCGAAGTCCGATCGCGCGGGGCGCGGCCCGATCCGGCGCCGGCTTCTCGACGTCCGTCGCGTCGCGGCGCTTCAACTCTACGGCTCCGTCGGCGAGGCTCCGGCGGCCGACGATGATGTGGATCGGAATGCCGATCAGATCGGCGTCCTTGAACTTGAAGCCGGCCCGCTCGTCGCGATCGTCGAACAGGACGTCGACGCCTGCCGCAACCAGTTCGTCGTGGATCCCGCCTGCGGTCTTCATCACGTCGTCGTTGCGCGGATCGAGCGCGATGATTTCCACCTCGAACGGCGCGATCGACATGGGCCACAGGATGCCGTTGTCGTCGTGGTGTGACTCGATGGCCGCCGCCATGATCCGGTTCAGCCCGATGCCATAGCACCCCATGATCAGCGGTCGGGCCTTGCCGTTGCGGTCGAGGTAGGTGGCCTTCATGGCGTCGCTGTACTTCGTGCCCAGCTTGAAAACGTGTCCGATCTCAATCGCCTTTCGCAGACGTAGCGGTGAACCGCTGCCGGTCGGCGACCGGTCGCCGTCCGCGACCATACGAATGTCCGCCACGATGACCGTGTCACCCTCGATCGGGAAATCCCTGCCGGGGTTGACGTGGGTGACGTGGTAGTCCGTCCGATTCGCCCCGGTGACGGCGTTGCGCATCGCCACGACGGCCGGATCGACCACCAGCCGGACGAGGCGGTCGATCAATCCCTGCGGTCCGGCGAAGCCCACGTCGGCCCCGGTGAGATCACGGATCACGGCCTCGTCCGCCATGTCCAGGCGCATCCCCGAGGCCTTCGCCAGCTTCTGCTCGTTCAACTCATGATCGCCCCGAACCAGCGCGACGACGACGCGGGACTCGGGTGGGGTGGACGGTCGTCCTTCCGGTTCTTCCGCAACGAAGATCAATGTCTTGATCATCTGTTCAGGGCGTGTTCCGAGCAGGGCGCACACGTCTTCGATCGTACCCTTGCCCGGTGTGGGCACCTCGCCCAGCGGCTCCATCGGCTCGTCGCAGGGGGAAAAGGCCGCCGCCGTGGCCCGCTCGGTATTGGCTGCATAGTCTCCGTTTTCGCTCAGCGCGACCCAATCCTCGCCGGCGTCGGTCAGCATCATGAACTCGTGCGAGGCATCCCCGCCGATCGGGCCGCTGTCCGCCTCGACCGCGACATAGGGCAGGCCGCACCGCGAAAAGATACGGCAATAGGCGTCGTACATCTTCCGATAGGTTTCATCGAGGCTTTCCTTCGAGTCGTGGAAACTGTAGGCGTCCTTCATCAGGAACTCGCGTGTGCGCAGCACACCGGACTTCGGGCGGGCCTCGCCGCGAAACTTGACCTGGATCTGATAGAGCGTCGTCGGAAGCTGCTTGTAGCTCCGCAGGTAGGCTCGCGCGATCTCGGTGACGGGTTCCTCGTGCGTCGGGCCGAGCACCGTCTGGGTCCGCCAGTCTCCCTCGGGGCCGGCCAGCCGGAGCAGGACGTCCCCCATCGCCGCGGTTCGGCCGGTCTGGTCCCACAACTCGATCGGATGGAGGACGGGCATATGCAGCTCGATCGCGCCGGCGCGGTTCATCTCTTCGCGGACGATCGCCTCGACCTTCCGCAGCGACCGGTAGCCGAGCGGCAGATAGCTGTAGACGCCGGCGGCCAACTGGCGGATCAGCCCGGCCCGAAGCATGAGTTGATGGGATGGCACCACCGCGTCTCGCGGCAGCTCCTTGGTAGTCGGAATCAAAAACTCGGTCCATCGCATCTCAAGAACCCCTGCCGGCGACCCCATGAAATCGGCTCATTACGCCATGTTCGGTGACAAGTTGCAAGAGCGCCGCGCAAAAGGCCGCGACGGAGGGGCCGTGACACAGTCAGCCGTACTACGCGGCAGGCCCAACGGGTGCCACTGGCGGCTTGTCCGCCAATGTATGAACGGAGCGCACCACCCACGCACACGGGCAGGCAAGCTGCCCGTGGCACCCAGCACAAGAGGAGTATCTCGGGAGTCGGCGGCCGGTCGAATCCGCCGAAACCCGATGTGCCTCGGCGTCCGATACAAGAGTGCCATGTATGTCGACTGTCGAACATCGAGTCGTTGGCGGAGGGCCTGGCCGGTTGTGCCGCTGGCAGCGCTGGCGGCGGTCGGCTTTGCTCTTCGGGCATGGCATAGCGACGTGCCGTTCCAGTCCGGTGACTTTGCCACCATGCCATATCTGGTCAGCCAGCGGTCGGGGATCGTTTGGATCCTGCGTCACACGTACGGTCCGCTCCTGCCGATGGTCGTCGCGGTGTTGGCGCGGGCGGCGGTCGCGCTCGGCTTCGGCATGACCGAGACCCTTTGGCGGATGCCGCTGATCCTGATCGGCACGCTCCACGTTCCGGTCACCTTCGTTCTGATGCGCCGGCTGGGCGCGTCTCGCTGGGCCGCGCTGATGGCGGCGGGCGTGGTGGCCGTGGTTCCATCGCTCACAAACGATGCCCGCTATCCGTGGGGCTATGAGTGCCTGGGCGCGATGGTCGGATCGCTGGCCCTGTGGGCGTGGCTTCGCGAGCTGGATCGACCACCGGGTGGCGAGCACACCGTCCGGACGCGGCTGGAGGCGTGGCTCGCGGGCGGCTTGATGGCGGCGTATCTGCTGTCGCACCTGCTGATCCACGCCGTGCCGATCGTTGCGGTCGCGGCGGCGGTTCTGATCGCCGAGCGGCGCGGAGCGGTTTGCCGGATCGCTCGCCCGGCGGTCGTCGTGCCGGTGGGGCTGGCTGTCGGGCTGACGTGTGTTGCGTGGTTCCGGTATGGCGGCGGCATCCTCGGGCGGATGGTCCGCCACGCGGCGATTGGCACGGTGGACGCGGGGGCCTCGTCGTGGAGCGACCTGGCGCGACTCTGGTGCGAACATCTCGGCGCGCCGTGGGCGGCGTTTTGCGCCGTCGCGGTGGTCGTCGGCCTGGTGCTGCTGGCGCGGGGCGACCGCCGGGGTCTGCCGGCTTTGTGGACGATAGTCTACATTTTGCCGCTGGTGCTGCTGTTGGACATCACCCACATGGGACGCCCCACGCAGTATCAGATTCAAGGGACCTACGCCGCCTCGCTGGCCGGGTGCCTGCTGCTGGATATCCTCGCCGGCGCCGTCGGGCGGAGGTCGCGCGCGGGCGTCCGACGGTTCGCCCGAGTAGGCGTCGCCACGGCCGGCGTTGCGGTCGTGGGCGCGCTGTTCGTGGGGTCCTACGAGAGTCTGTTTACGGACCGCCGCCCGCCGGCGTGGACCGGCTCGACGGACTACGGCCGGGTGATTCCAGACCCGGGCACCAAGGCGGCGGGGTGGTATGTCCGGGCGCACGTGCCGGCCGACGCGGTCGTGCTGGCGACGCACGGCATGCAGGGCCTGGAGTATCCGTGCGCGATTTATTATACGGGTCGTCATGTCGCCGCGGGCGAGGACACGACGCCGAGCGAGCAACGGGCGATCGTCGCGGCGGTACACGGGGCGATCGACGTAGCCCTCGTCGAACCGGCGCTGCTCGCGACGTTTCGTGACGAATACGGCTTTTCCGTGCCGGTGCGGATTCTGCGGGGCGGCCGTCCGGTGTTATACATCGCGGCCCGGCCGGGTTATGCGATTCCGGCGATGGATGTCGACGTGGCGGAGGCTGACGCGCGCTATGACCGGCAGTGCGCACTGCGCCACATTCCGACACCGGTTGCGCGGAACGAACGCACGGCAGCCGTGAATCAGACGATTCACGCCATCCGGGCCGCGGTGGCGGGCTTCTGAGTGGCGGCCGCCGGTCTCGATGCGGCGGCTCGGGCCTCGGGGCCGGGCTTAGGCTGGGCGGTCTCGGCGACGGGCTTGGCGTCCGCGCCATGCGCCAGGTGGTGGATGCCTGCGCGGTCATCCAGCAGGCTCCGGCGCCGACTTGACGCCCGACGGGTACCGCGCCCATCGGCGAAGCCGTGGGCGTGCGGGATAGAGGAGAACGCTTCGAAGCGGTGCGGACCGACGGCGTGAATGCGGCCCCGCCGGTCGTCCACATGTCCACTGCGGGGCGGATGGACATGCCATTCGTCCAATGTACGCGTTTGTGAGCGCTTGCCCTGTTATTCGGACAGGCTCCTAAAAAAATGTTCGGTTTCTGTCAAGGTCAATCCCCGAACGTGATCCCCTGCGCCAGCGGAAGCTCCGTCGAGTAGTTGATCGTGTTGGTCTGGCGGCGCATGTAGGCCTTCCAGGCGTCGGAGCCGGATTCGCGGCCTCCGCCGGTTTCCTTTTCGCCGCCGAAGGCGCCGCCGATTTCGGCGCCGCTGGTTCCGATGTTGACGTTGGCGATGCCGCAGTCGCTGCCGACGGCGGAGAGGAATCGCTCGGCTTCGAGAAGGTTGTTGGTGAAGATGGCGCTGCTGAGGCCCTGGGGGACGTCGTTGTGGAGGCGGATGGCCTCGTCGAGGTCGTCGGCCGCTCTCTGACGGTCGGGGTTCGGATCTACAGGCGAGACGCCTGTGCTACAGGTGCCGTAGGGAATGAGGTAGAGGATGGGGGCGAAGGTCTCCTGCTGAACGATGCTGAATTCGTTGCGGGCGTCGGCGATGCAGGGCGTGACGTAGCAGCCGCCGGGATGCTCGGCGTCCTGCAGGACCTTTCCGCCGCAGAGGACCTTTCCGCCCTCTTCCTTCAAGCGGGCCAAGGCCTTTTGCATCGCTTCCACCGCGCCCGGGTCGATCAACGGGCCCATGAGCGTGTCTGCATCGAGCGGGTTGCCGATTGCGACGTGCTGGTAGGCCGCGACGAGCCGGTCGGCGAGATCGGCCCGCATCGATTCGTGGACGATGATCCGACGGGTGCTGGTGCAGCGCTGACCGGCGGTTCCGACGGCGCCGAAGAGGATCGCCCGGACGGCTATGTCCATGTCGGCGTTGGGTGTGACGATGATGGCGTTGTTGCCGCCGAGTTCGAGGATGGTTCGCCCGAGGCGCTGGCCGACGACCTCGCCGATTCGGTGGCCCATGCGACAGGAGCCGGTGGCGGAGACCAGTGGAATACGGGTGTCGTTGATGAGCCGTTCGCCGACGGTCGAGCCGCGGCCGATGACGAGACTGAAGACGGCGGGGTCGACGTCGCAGGCCCGACAGACGCGTTCGGCGAGCCTGGTGCAGGCGATGGCCGTCAGCGGGGTCTTGCTGGAGGGTTTCCAGAGGGTGGCGTTGCCACAGACGGCGCTGAGGGCGCCGTTCCAACTCCAGACGGCGACGGGAAAGTTGAACGCGCTGATGACGCCGACGACGCCGAGCGGGTGCCACTGTTCGTACATGCGGTGGCCGGGCCGCTCGGAGTGCATGGTGAGGCCATACAGTTGTCTTGAAAGGCCGACGGCGAAGTCGCAGATGTCGATCATCTCCTGGACCTCGCCCTCGCCTTCGGCGCGGATCTTACCCATCTCGAGCGTGACCAGGGCGCCGAGGTCGGCCTTGTGCTCGCGGAGGGCGTTGCCGAGCTGGCGGACGACTTCGCCGCGCGCCGGGGCGGGCACGGTCCGCCAGGATTGGAAGGCCCGCTGTGCGGCGGCGACGGTCTGTTCGTACTCATCGGGCGTGGCCTGCTTGACGCTGCCGATGACCTTGCCGTCAATCGGAGAGACGCAATCGAGCGTGTCCCCGGAGCCACACCAGCCGCCGTTGAAACAGCCGGGATTGGACGATTCGAGACCGAGATTTTTTAGAATGGTTTGCATGGCAACCCGAGAAAAGTCAAAACTTCAAAAAGTCAAAAAGTCAAAACCGAAAGCCGAAAGCCGAAACGTCGAAACGTCGAAATCGGAGCATGCCTGTGACGCCCGGGCGGGTCTATGGGAACCGCCCGGGGTTATTCTCGCCGATTGAGTCAAGTGATCAAGGGGTGAGGCGTTGGAGTCCCTTGCGCATGAGGTCGATGGCCTCGTCGATGACGTCGGGTTGGACATCGAGGTAGGGCCGGAGGCGGATGGAACATTCGCCGCAGCGGATCGTGAGCAGACCGACCTCGTAGCACCCCTTCCAGAAGCGGTCTCGCGTCGCGGTGTCGGGCAGGGTGAAGGCGAGGAGAAGCCCGCGGCCGCGGACGGCGGTGATCGGATTCTGCGGTTCGGCGGCGAAGGCGCGGAGACGTTCGAGGAAGCGTTCGCCCATCACGCGGGCGTTGTCGACGAGGTTTTCCTGCTCGAGGATGTTCAGGTAGTGCGTCGAGCGGACCATGTCGGTCAGATTGCCGCCCCAGGTGGAGTTGATGCGGCTGGACTTGCGAAAGACGTTGTCGGGCACTTCGTCGAGCCGCGGGCCGGCCATGACGCCGCAGACCTGGGCCTTTTTTCCGAAGGCGAGCAGGTCCGGCAGGACGTCGAAGTGCTGGCAACACCACGTCTTTCCGCTGACGCCCATGCCGGTCTGGACCTCGTCGAAGATGAGCAGCATGTCGTGCTCGTCGCAGATCTGGCGGAGCGTCTGGAACCACTCGCGACGGAAGTGGCGGTCACCGCCTTCGCACTGGACCGGCTCGATGATGATGGCACAGATGCGGTGGGGTCGGGCGGCGAGGGCGGCCATGATCTCGGCCTCGGCGGCCTGTTCGTGGGCGATGAGCTGCTCGGTGCGCTTCGGCTCGGGCAGCGCGAAGTCGATCCGGGGGTTGGAGACGCGGGGCCAGTCGAATCGGGCAAAGTAGCGGACCTTGTTGGGGTCGGTATTGGTGAGGGACAGGGTGTAGCCGGTGCGACCGTGGAAGGCGTTGCGGAAGTGGAGGACTTCGGTGCCGAGTTCCCCGCGGCCGGCGGCCAGGTTCTTGCGGACCTTCCAGTCCATGGCGGCCTTGAGCGTGTTTTCGACGGCGAGGGCGCCGCCCTCGATGAAGAAGTATCGCGGCAGTTCGGGGAGGCCGACGACGCGGGCGAAGGTGTCGACGAAACGGGCATATTGGGCCGTGTAGACGTCAGAGTTGGCGACCTTGAGCAGGGCAGCGTCGAGCAGGTCCTGGCGGACCTCGGGCCGCTCGAAGTGAGGGTGGTTGAAGCCGATGGGTACAGAGGCGTAGAAGCCGTACAGGTCGAGCAGGGTGCGGTCGTCGTGGGCGTCGTAAAAGCGGCTGCCGCGGCTGCGGGCCGGGTCGAGCACCAACTCGAAGCCGTCGAGCAGGATGTGCTTCTTGAGTTCGGTCAGAACGCTTGAGGGGTCGATATCGGTCTTGTGGTTTGCGGTCGTGTGCATGGTCGCGCCTCGTGTGAATGAGATCGGGTGTTGATCGATGGACAAGCGAGCGGCCGCGATGCCTTCGTGGCCTGTGGCTTGCCGTACGGTTGTCGACGCATCCGCCGATCGCCCGAATCGGACGGCGGCAGGATTCGAACGCGAAGCCGATCTATTCGTTAAACACGCTGGACATGAATGCGACCAGACCGATGCGGGGCCGGCGGCGTTTCGGCGCGCACCACGGACGTCCGTCGTGCTGCCGACGGCGCGTCGTACGGGCGACCATGTGAACGGAGGCAGGCATTGTATTATCGGTTGTCTCGTTACCCAAGGTCTGACCCCTTTATTCTAGCATTCGATCGGCGTGTTGGTCAAGTTGGGGTGGGGCGGGCACAGAGCCGGGGGTGTGACAGAATCGGCCGCAGCGCGCCGCAGGGCTCAACGGGTGCCACTGGCGGCTTGCCCGTCGGTGCATGAACGGAGAGCACCGGCACGGGCAGGCAAGCTGCCCGTGGCACCCCGTCGCCGATGGTGCGACGAACCTCGTCAGAGCGACTGCAATCGCTGCTGGCGGTCGTGTTTTCGGAGGGCGTCGATCATCTCATCGAACTGGCCGCTGGAGATCTTTTCGAGGGAGAAGTTTCGATTGAGGCGATGGTCGGTGCAGCGGTTCTGGGGGTAGTTGTAGGTGCGGATTCGCGCGCTGCGGTCGCCGGAGCCGATCATGGCCCGTCGCGTGGAGTCGCGTTGTGCTCGATCGCGGTCGTCGAACAACTGCTTGACGCGGCTGGCGAGGATCCGGCGGGCCTTGGCGCGGTTTTTGTGCTGGCTTTTTTCGTCTCGCATCGAGACGGTGATGCCGGTGGGGACATGCTCGAGCTTGATCGCGCTGGAGACCTTGTTGACGTTCTGGCCGCCGGGTCCGCCGGCTCGGCTGACGTGTTCGAGCACGTCTTTTTCCCAGTTGATGTCTACCTCCGTCTCCTGGATTTCCGGGAGGACGGCAACGGTGGCGGCGGAAGTGTGGATTCGTCCCTGCGACTCGGTCTCGGGGACGCGTTGCACGCGATGGCCGCCGCCCTCATATCCGTAGCGTGTCCAGACGCCGCGGCCCTTGATGTTGAGGATGACTTCCTTCATGCCGCCGAAATCAGTGGGCGACACGTCCATGACCTCGACCGTGAACCGTTGGGCCTCGGCGTCGCGTGAGTACATCTCGAAGAGGTCGCGTGCGAAGAGCGCGGCCTCGTCGCCTCCGGTTCCGGCGCGGATTTCCAGGATGATGGAGTTGACGTTTCCGTCGTCGCCCTCGATGAGGCCGTCGATGAGGTCATCCATGATGGATCGGGCCTTGTCGCGCAGCTCGGGCAGCTCGGCCTCGGCCAGTTCGCGCAGGTCGGCGTCTGACGACGGGTCTGCGAGGAGGCCTTCGGCTTCGTCCACCTGCTCCTGCACGTGGCGATAGGCGCGGTAGGGCTCGACGAGGCGGGTGAGGTTGGCGTGTTCGCGCGCGAGCTTGACGATTCGCGAGGCGTCGGAGGCGACTTCGGGGTCGTTCATTTCCTGTGTGACGCGGTCGTAGCGGGCGCTGAGTTCGTCCAGCTTGGCGAGGAACTTCGGGTTTAGTGTCTCATTCGGCATCGAGTCTTCTCAACAGGATCATCGGCGGACAGCGCGTCTCGACGCCGCTTTCCGTGGCGGCGGGGGACGCCAACCGGCCGAGTCATGCGCGGTCGGGCTATCATCCCGGCGGGAAGCACACGGGGCTGAGGCTCTCTTGGAGGCGGTGAGACGGTCGGAGATATCGCGTGCTGATTGCGCGAGGGGTTTGCTGCGCGCGACCGGCCTGCCGAGAGCTGCGGCGGGATGGACCGGCGCGCCGCGAGAAGCGGTGTACATCTAAGCCTTGCCGGACGGGCCTTTCTTCTTGACATTCTGGAAGTAGTTGCCGCCGAATTTCTTCTGGAACTTCTCTACGCGTCCGGCGGTGTCGACGAACTTCTGCGTTCCGGTGAAGAACGGGTGGCAACTGGAGCAGATTTCGACCGCGATCTTCTCTTTCGTGCTGCCGGTGACGAAGGTCGCCCCGCAGCCGCAGGTCACGGTGGCCTCGTAGTATTTGGGATGTATTTTATCTTTCATGTTGCACCTCGCGGGCGGACCCGTTCCGGGGGTCTGCCGAATGAATTATTGTATCACCCGTATTCGGCGTCGCAACCCCCCTACGCACGATTTGATTGCGTGGCGTGGGTGTCTGCGGGTTCTCGGCAGGATGGGCGGGCCGGCGCATTTTGGGACACTGGCGGACAAGCCGCCAGTGGCACCCGGTCCGTGGCAGCTTCCCGGGGTGGGAAGGGCCGATGAGCCGGTTGTGGGGCGGAAAGCCGTGGGGTAGGCTCGCTCCAAGGCTCGTGAGGAGGGGGGGCGAGGTGGCGACCGGGGTGTAAGTCGCCGGGGCCGCGGTGTGGGGGAGTTTTTTCAAACGCTCGGGGCATCGCGCCCTGACTCGCGTGGGGTGGTGAATCGGATGGCGGACGACAGCGAGCCAGTACAGAACTTTATCCAGCAGATCATTGCCGACGACAACCGCAGCGGAAAATGGGGCGGCCGCGTGCAGACGCGGTTTCCGCCGGAGCCGAACGGGTATCTGCACATCGGTCATGCCAAGAGCATCTGCCTGAACTTCGGCCTCGCGGTGGAGCACGGGGGGGCGTGCAACCTGCGGTTTGACGACACGAACCCGATCAAGGAAGAGGACGAGTACGTCCGATCGATCATCGAGGACGTTCGCTGGCTGGGCTTTCGATGGAAGGACGCCACCGAGGACGACCCCGCCGCCGGTGTGCTCTTCGCATCGGATTACTTCCAACAGATGCACGACTATGCCGTGCAGCTCATCCAGGCGAAGAAGGCGTATGTCTGCGATCTGACGGCGGACGAGACGCGGGCCTATCGCGGGACGCTGAAGGCTCCGGGGCGTGACAGTCCGTTTCGCAATCGCACGGTTGAGGAGAATCTGGACCTTTTCGAGCGGATGCGCCGGGGCGAGTTTCCCGACGGCTCGCGGACCTTGCGCGCCCGGATCGACATGGCCCACCCGAACCTGAACCTGCGCGACCCGGTGTTGTATCGGATTCTGCACGCCGCCCATCACCGCACCGGCGAGGCGTGGTGCCTCTATCCGATGTACGACTGGGCGCACGGTCTGGAGGACTCCATCGAGCGGATCACGCACTCGATCTGCACGCTGGAGTTCGAGAATCATCGCCCGCTGTATGACTGGTTCCTCGACGCGTTGGGCGTCCATCACCCGCAGCAGATCGAGTTTGCCCGGCTGGAGCTGACCTACACGGTGATGAGCAAGCGGAAGCTCCTCGAGCTGGTCCGGGAGGGGCTGGTTGGCGGATGGGACGATCCGCGGATGCCGACGCTGTCGGGGCTGCGGCGGCGGGGCTACACGCCGGAAGCGATCCGCAGTTTCTGCCGGGATATCGGCGTGGCGAAGTTCAACAGCAGGATCGAGGTGACGCGGCTGGAGAACGCGGCCCGGGAGCATCTGAACAAGGCCGCGCCGCGCGTGATGGCGGTGTTGCGGCCGCTTCGGGTGGTCATCGAGAATTATCCCGAGGGACAGGTTGAGGAATTGGACGCGGTGAACAATCCGGAAGACGCGGAGGCCGGCACGCGCAAGGTGCCGTTTTCACGCGTGCTGTACGTCGAGCGGGAGGATTTTCGCGAGGACCCGCCGAAGAAGTTTTTCCGGCTGGCACCGGGCCGGGAGGTGCGGTTGCGCTATGCGTATTTCATCACCTGTGCGGGCGTGGTGAAAGACGACAACGGGGAAGTCGTGGAACTGCGCTGCACCTATGACCCGGCGACGCGTGGCGGCGACGCGCCGGACGGCCGCAAGGTCAAGGCGACGCTGCACTGGGTCTCCGCCGGGCACGCGCTGGACGCCGAGGTCCGGCTGTATGACCGGCTCTTCACCGACCCCAGCCCGGACAACCCCAAACACGAGAAGGGCTATAAGGAGTTTCTCAACCCCGACTCGCTGGAGACGCTTGAAGCGGCGAAGATCGAGCCGACGGTGGCCGGGGCTGCGGTGGGCACGCGGTATCAATTCGAGCGTCAGGGTTATTTCTGCGTGGATCCGGATTCGACTTCGGAAAAGCCGGTTTTTAACCGCACGGTGTCGCTGCGGGATTCGTGGGCGCGGATCGAAAAGGCGGCGCAGCGGCCCGGGTGAAATCCTCATTTCGTGCCGCAACCGGTGCGAGATTCGCGATGCCACAGGGGCCCTGCAGCGTGGGCGTCAGTCGATGGTGGTCGTGCAGGAGTGCCAGTGTCGGAGCCAGACGAGGAGGACCCAGAGGCCACCGAGGCCATATCCGACGCCGCCGGCGGTGTAGTAGACCCAGAACTTGGTGGGTTGTGATCGCGCGAGGTTCTCCATGGCGGACGTGGCTCCGACGGCGTAGAACATGAAGAACAGGAGCAGGAAGCTGCCGAAGAAGTAGCGGTCCACATCGCGGAGCTTGTGATTTTTTTCGAGCCAGTTTTCCCAGCCGGTCACGTTCTCAATACTCGGCTCGACGTGTTCCTTGAGGTAGCGGCCGGCTCGGACGATGGCGTTCTGTTCGCTGATGAAGCCGAGCATCAGGACCATGATGATGAAGGGCATGGACGCGCTGGCGAAGGTTGCCTGGTATTCATCGGCCACGAAGCCGGCGGCCGGGACGAAGAGTGCCCCGAGGATCAGGAGCCGAAAGATTCGGGCCTTGCTCTCCCGGATTTCCTCGCGAAGGGTGAGGTACTGCTGCTTGAGGAACTCTTCACGCGACATGGGACGCTCCTTTCAAGAAGGTTACGACGCTGAGTTGGGGGGTTGTGTCTGTCGGAGTTTCGACAAGTCGACGGACGGGTGTCCGCCGGATTTGAACGGGCGCTGACCAAAGATTCGAGGTCTGGCTGGGACATATCACGCGTGTTTCGTTTTGGTCTTCGTGTGTGTCAATAGCCGCACCGCATCGCCGGGCGCGAGTTGCGGGAGGCGGACGCGGACGATGTGCGCCGTTCGGTCGTAGATCCACGCCGACGCGCGTCGCCGGAGGGACTGCGGCGATGCGGCCCGAGGGAGGGTCGCGTCGCCAGTGGTCACGGCGCGCGGCATGCGGCGAACGCCGTGAAAGACCAATCGGTATGTCTTGGGGGCGAAACCGTCTTCTCCATCGCGTCGGACGAGGCGGAGCGACCGATCGCGGCGGGTCGTCGTCGTCTCATAGTGTTCTGACACGCATTCTCCCCGGCGATAGTCGTAGGAGCGACCGTCATCGTTGTAGAACGCACCGGCGCCGTCACCGGGGAAGACGTGGAGGATCAATTCGTCGAGCGGTTTTTCGCCGGTGTATTGGATGATGTCGCGCATGGGGATGATGGCGCCGGCACGGGCGAAGACCGGGATGGATGAAATGTCGACCGCGAGGGTGACGAGGTCGCCGCCGGCGCGCGGAGTCCCGTCGGCCAAGTCGAACCATTTACCGGGGGGGAGCCGGGTTTCGCGGGTCTTGGCGCCTTCCTCAAGGACGGGCGCGACGAACAACTGGCGGCCGAAGAGAAACTCGTGGCGGCACTTGTGGACGTCGGGTTCGTCGGGATAGTCGAGCAGCAGCGGCCGCAGGAGGGGCAGGCCAGTATTCGACGAATGCCTTAATTCGGTATAGAGGTATGGCAGGAGGCGATAGCGAAGCTCGATGGCGGCGCGATTGAGACGCTCGTGCTTCGGGCCGTAGCCCCAGGGGTCCTGCTCCGGCCCGGCGCAGGTGTGAACGCGGCAGAGGGGGTAGAAGATTCCGAGCTGGAGCCATCGGGTGAACAACTCGGCCGAGGGCACGGAGAAGAACCCACCGATGTCTGCGCCGCAGAAGGTGATTCCCGAGAGGCTCATGTTGAGCAGCATGGGGAGGCTCATGCGGAGGTATTCCCAACTGGAGCGGTTGTCGCCGGTCCAGACGGCGGCGTATCGCTGGACCCCGGCGAAGCCGGCGCGGGTGAGGACGAACGGCCGTTCGCCGGGGCGGAGGTTTTTCATTCCGTCGAAGGTGGCGCGGGCCATCTGCATGCCGTAGACGTTGTGGGCGGCGCGATGGTCGGAGGGATGGCCGTCGTTGTCATGCTGCATGTCGAGGGGGCAGACGCCGTCGGGCTGTGAGAAGTCGGACGGCTCGTTCATGTCGTTCCAGAAGCCGGTGACACCGGCGTCGATGAGCCCGCGATAGAGCCGGCCCCACCAGCGGCGGGTGCCGCTTCGCGTGAAATCGGGATAGACGGTTTCGCCGGGCCAGACGCGGCCGACGTAGGGGCGGTCGTCGCCGGTTCTGCAGAAGTGGCCGCCCGCTTTTCCGGCGTCGTAGACGGCGTAGCCGGGGTCGACTTTGATACCCGGGTCGAGAATTGTGACGGCCTTGAAACCCCAGCCGGCGAGGTCTTTCATGAGGCGCTCGGGCCGCGCGAAACGTTTGGGATCCCATGTGAAACAGCGGAAGCCGTCCATGTAGTCAATGTCGATGTAGATCGTGTCGCAGGGGATTTTGCGGCGGCGGAACTCTCTGGCGAGGGCGCGAATGCGCGCGGCCGTATCGTAGCTCCAGCGGCACTGCTGATAGCCGAGCGACCACAGCGGTGGCAACGGTGTCGTGCCCACGAGGCGGGCATATCGCTGAACGACCTCGGCGGGAGCAGGCCCGGGGATGAAGTAGTAGTCCAGCTCGCCACCGTCGGCGCCGAAGCCGAACCGGGTTCGAGACAGCTTGCCGAAATCGAACCAGGAGCGATAGGTGTTGTCGAAAAACAGGCCGTAGGCGCGACCGCGATTGAACATGAGGGCGAATGGATGGGACTGATAGAGCGGGTCGGACCAGGGGCCGTGCTCGGAGGCGTCGTCGTTCCAGTTGAGGACGGTCGTGTTGCGTTTGTCGAAAGGCTGGCCCTTTTCACCGAGGCCGAAGACGTGGTCCTCGCGCGCCAGCGTCTTCCAGCAGGCGATGTCTCCTCCGTCCCAGGCCATGCCCTGGCTGGGGTCGTCGCGGCCGATGAGGGTTCCGTCGAGGTCATGGAATGAGATGCGGCAAGGGACTCGCTGGATGCAGACGCGGAGCCGGTCGGTTACAAGAGTGATTGTGTCGCCTTCTTCCTCGACGGTCCAGGTTGTTTGCGGAGTGTCGTCATCAATGACGGCCCACGAGTGGTCGCGGCCGAATCGGCCGTCCGGCGCGAGTCGCACACGCACGATGCCGGCCCGCTCGGGGATGATCCGGACGGCGGCGGTTCCGCAGTCCAGGTGGAGGGTGTCTCCTTCGCGGCGCCAGTCCGTCACGGCGCCGATGGAATGCCACCCGGAGCAGTCGGCGGACGGCGGCGGTTCCAAGACGATGTCATTCACCATTTCGTTCAATTCCGCATCCTCGCGCGGGCTGCCGCCGTGTGTTTTTTCGATGCCGCTGCCGCGCTGCGGCCTTGGGGTGTCGCTCCGGCCATGATTGCCGCCCGTGCGCGCGGCCCACGACATCCGCGTCGTGGGTGCATCCCCATCGGGGTGTTCCTGACGCGCCGACAAGAGCAACGAAATCGAGTCGATCGGAGCCGGATCCGCAAGCATCCGTTCCATCCTCCGGCGAAGTCGTCATCGAGCTTGAGCCTGCATGAAACGCCGCTCGCGCGGGGCAATATACCACGCTCAGGGTGTGTGGTCAATCGAGCGCCCTGCGTCGGGCGTACGGCGTTTTTTGTCATCCTTTCACCCCGCCGAGGATCAGGCCGCTGACGAATTGCTTTTGCGCGACGAAGAAGAGCACGACGCACGGGATCATGGTGACGATGCTGGCGGCCATGAGGTAATGGGCGTCTCGAAAGTCGCCGTACTGGTTCTGAAAGGAGTTGAGAGCCACGGCGAGGGTCATCTGGTCTTCGCTCTGGAGGTAGATCAGCGGTCCCATGAAGTCGTTCCATGTGAATATAAACGTAAAGATGGCCGTGATGGCGATGACGGGCTTTGAGATCGGCAGCATGATCCGGAGCCATATCCGTAGGTGTCCGCAGCCGTCGATTCGGGCGGCCTCGATGAGAGCTTCGGGAACCTGGGCGAAGAACTGGCGAAACATGAAGATGAAGAAGGGCGTTCCGAAGAACAGCGGCACGACAAGCGGGAGGAAGGT
Source organism: Phycisphaerae bacterium (assembly GCA_046754505.1). Classification (GTDB taxonomy): domain Bacteria; phylum Planctomycetota; class Phycisphaerae; order UBA1845; family UTPLA1; genus JAPULF01. Next base: position 15,500 of record JBHHVX010000023.1, read on the forward strand.
GTCGATCCAGCCGAAGGTGCGGAACAGGATGAACATGGGGATCATGGTGACCTGGGCGGGGAGCATCATGGTGGCAATCATGATGACAAATGCGGGCCGGCGCCCGCGGAAGCGGAGCCGGGCGAAGGCATATCCGACGAGGCCGCAGGAGAGAATCTGCCCGACGACGACGAGTGCGGTGATAACGACGGTGTTGGCGAGGGCGTCGAGGAACCCAACCCACGGCTGGCTGCCCATCTTTCTGAGGGCGTTGGCATAGTTCTCCGGGTGAGGGTCGCTCGGCCACCAGTGAAAGCCGGAGGCCGTTGCGGAGGCGCTGGCTTCGGCCGGCGTCGAGAGGCTGGTGACGAACATCCACCAGAAGGGGAAGAGCATGACCACGCTGCCGAGCAGTAGGAGCGCGAAGACGATGTTGGAACTGAGTTTCTTGTTCATAGGATCACGGAGCCCCGGGCGACTGTTGAGGTCGCGCCCATGTGACGATGCCTATCCCTTCAACGCTTCGTAATAGACAAATCGCTTGCTGGCCCACATCAGGAGCACGGTCAGCGCGAGCACTATGAGCAGCAGGACCCACGCCATGGCGGAGGCGTAGCCCATGTCGTGAAAATCAAAGGCCTGGTTGTAGAGGTAAACGACGTAGAATCGCGTGCTGTCGCCGGGACCGCCGCCGGTCATGACGTAGGCCTGGGTGAAGACCTGGAAGGAGGTGATGACCGCGATGATCACGTTGAAGAAGATGACCGGGCTGAGCATGGGAAGAATTATGTGTAGGAAGCGTTTCCAGCCGGTGGCGCCGTCGATTTGCGCCGCTTCGGAGAGTTCCCGCGGGATCCCCTTGAGTCCGGCGAGATAGATCATCATCGTCCCGCCGATCGCCCAGAGGTTGACAATGACAAAGGCGGGGACGCCCCAGGTGGCGGCGTCTTTCTCGAACCATGCGGGTGTGGTCCAGCCGAAGGGGAGGATCGGATCGAGGACGGCCTTGAGCAGGCCATGTTCGTGGTGGAATACCCACTTCCACATGACGGCCATGCCGACGCCGGCGAGGACGCTGGGGAGATACCAGATGGCCCGGAAGACGCCGATGGATTTGAACTCATGATTCATGAGCATGGCGGCGGCGAGCGCGGCCAGTTGTCCGGTGGGAACGGCCAGCAGGGCATACCAGGCCGTGATGCGCATGGCGTGTCGGAAGCTGTCGTCGCTTTGCCAGAGGGCCTGGAAGTTTTGCAGGCCGACCCATCGCGCGAGACCGAGTGTGGTGAGGCCGCTCCATTCGGTGAAGGCCAGGAGCAGCGAGAGGACGATCGGGAATGCGGTGAAGGCCAGGAGGCCCAGGAGCCAGGGGCCGATCATCAGCGTGCCGGCGATTTCCTCGCGAAAGGCCAGGCCCCGGGGACGGCGATACCACCACAGGGCCATGCCGACCGCGACGAGGCCGATCAAGGGGAAGCCGATCCAACCGGTCAATCGCCTCCAAGGCATTTGCCGCTGGTGGGGACCCGTCGATCGCCGCCGCTCTTTCCGGCGGTTTTCTTCCCAATCACGGTCGACGTGTTTCATGGCCGCCGCGACGGGCTTGCCGAGTTTGTAGATGTCCTCGAGACGCACCCGGAGCTGGTGCAGGTACTTCGGGTCCGCCGGCCAGTCGATCGGGCTGGCGCAAGCGGCGGCGTCGAGATAGACGCGGTAGTTGGAGGGTTTCTGTGTGGGGTTGGAGAAGGCCGGTCCGTGGGCGACGCTCTTGAGAACGGGGATCGCCAATCCGGCCCGGCACATCAGCGCCTGGCCGCGCGGCCCCGCGAGGTACTTGATGAATCGCCAGGCCTGATCCTGGTATCGGCTCCTTTTGGCGATGGCCCAGCCGACCGTGAACACGCCGTTTCGCGGCGGATGGCCGGCGGCATGGGGCAGTGGGGCAAAGTCCCAATCGAAGTTGTCGATCAGGCGATAGGTCGGGACCTTCCACCGGCCGAACGGACCGGCCATGCCGACGTTGCCGGCCAGGAACGGTTCCTGTCCCGTCTCCAACTGGGTCTTGGCGGACACGAGGGCGCGCCCCTCGTCCATGAACCAGCGTTGCAGCTTGCCCAGCACGGCGTGGACCTGGGGGTCGTCGAGATTGAACGCGCTCCAGTCGGACGAGGCGAAGTCCAGCCCGTGGTTCCAGAGGAAGAGGCGGATCATCGCCTCCCATGTGGCGAAATCCGCACCGTAACAGCCGGGGAGGCGGCCGATGGCCCGCGCCGCCGTGATGAATTCGTCCCAAGTCCAGCCGTCCAGTGACGGTTCGGGGAGACCGGCGCGGCGGAAAAGCGTTTTGTTGTAATAGAAGCCGACGGTCGTGAAGTCCTTGGGGAGGCCGACGAGCCGTCCGCGTCCAATGCGGCGGGTGGCGGGGTCATAGCGGAAGCAATCGAGGACTGCGGCGAAGAAATCGTCGAGATCGACGGTGGGAACGCCGGCGGCCTTGTCGCGCTCGATCAATTCGTCGATGTCGGCGAGCAGGTCCTTCGAGCCGAGGTCGGCCACCTTCTCGAAGCCGAGATAGAAGACATCCGGCGGGTCGCCGGAGGCGAACATAGTCTGCAGCTTGGTGTTGACAGCGGCGGCCTGACCAAGATTGATTCGCTGGATCCGGATGTCGCGGTTTTCGGGCAGGTTCTCAAAGTCGCGGACGAGGTCGGTCAGGATGGAGTCTTCGTCCTTGTCGCCCCAGTGCACGACGGTGAGCTGCACCTGGCTCTCGCTCAGCCGAGCCTTCCGAAACGGGCGCACGGCCACTCGGGCGAAGGACCAGACCAGCAGCATCGCGGCGGCGGCGGCGACCGCGATGTGCCACGCCCGTCTGATTAAGCTCAGCATTTTGCCTGGCATCGGCGCTCCGGGAGCGTTGGCGACCCTCGGGTTGAGGCCCGGGTGAGGGGACGGCTTGTGTTTCGGTGGCTCATCGTGAGGCGATGTCCGCGCTGGTGAAGACGCCGCCGGTTCTTGGCGGCAACATGATGCCTCGCAGGTGACCGTCGATCACCTTGAGTTTCGTTTGATGTCCGGCGATGGGCCGCACGGTGGGCCGCCGGGCCGGGTCCGAGGCCGGCGGATAGAGGACTTCGCACGCCGCGGGGTCGTCGAGGCGGACGATCTTCGTGCCGGGCGGCCAGGGCACCGGTACGTTGAGCCGGCGAGGCTCATCCCCATTGTTCAGGACGACGACAATCGTCTCACGATCGAGCGAACGGGCATAGGCAAACACCCGGGTGCGGTCGTTGGCCAGGAGCGTTTCGAACGCGCCGAGTTGCAGGGCCGGATAGGTGTTGCGAATCGCGATCATGCGGCGGTAGTGGTCGTGGAGCTCGGGGAGGATTTGTTCGCTGGGATCGTCGAAGGGCATGAGGTCCGGCCAGAGCATCGGCTTGCGGTCGGAGGGGTCGTCCGCGCCGTACATTCCGACCTCGTCGCCGTAGTAGACCATGGGCGCCCCGAGGCTGGTCATCTGAAAGGTGACCATGAGTTTGAGACGCGTGTAGCATTCTGGCGTGGGCCGGGCGGGGTTGTAGGCGGGGCCGTTGTCCTGGATGCGATTGGCCTTGTCATAGGGCAGGTCGGGGTTCATCAGCATGGAGGCGACGCGGTCGGTGTCGTGGCTGTCGAACAGGTTCTGAAGGGCGTAGTTCACATGAGGCGGGTACCAGGAGAACATCTCGTCGAGTTGTCGGGCGAAGACGGTCGGGCGAATGGCTTTCTTCCGATTGACGAAGAATCGCTGCGCTCGCTCGGCGAAGGGATAGTTCATCACCGCGTCGAAGGTGTCGCCGGTGAGCCAGGCACCGGCCTCTTTCCAGAGTTCGGCCACGATGTAGGCGTCCGTATTGATCGATTTGACCTGCTTGCGCCAGTCGCGCCAGAAGTAGGCGTTGATATCACTGGCGACGTCGAGCCGCCAGCCGTCGATGCCGTCGGATGGGTCGCCGTCTCCGTCGGGGTCCATCCATCGGCGTGTGACGGCGAAGAGGTGTTGCCGGACAGGCTCGCACAGTCCGTGGGCGTCGTCGTGTTTCAGGCGTGGCAGCGATCCGTCGTCACGATCCCAGGCCCGGTAGTGAAACGGCTCCCAACTCTTGATGTCGAACCAGCCGGCATATTTCGACTTGCGGCCGTTTTTCAAAACGTCTTGAAAGGCCCAGAACTCGCGTCCGACGTGGTTGAAAACGCCGTCGAGGATGACGCGGAAGCCCTGCCGGTGGGCCTGTTTGAGGAGATCGAGAAAGACGCGATCGCTGTCGGACCACTGCCAGGTGGCCGGGTCCTCGGTTTCGGGCTTGAGTCTGTCGAGGCTTCCCTTGACGCCGAAAAAGTCGTCGACATGGCGGTAGTCGGCGGTGTCATATTTGTGGAGCGAGGCGGCCGAAAAGATCGGATTTAAGTAGATCGCGGTCACGCCGAGGTCTCGCAGGTAGGGCAGGCGGTCACGAATTCCCTGGATGTCGCCGCCATATCTTCGGTCATAGATGAAGTCGAAGAACGTGCCCTCCTCGACAAAGTCCTGCGGGGAGCCGGTCCGGATGCGAGCGGGGTCGGGCCGGTAGGGTTTGAACCAGGCCTGGGTCCACGGGACGGTGCGCGGCGGGTCGTTGGCGGGGTCGCCGTTGCGGAACCGTTCGGGGAAGATCTGATACCAGACGGCTGTCTTTGTCCAGTCGGGGGTCTTGAAGTCCATAGGCCGACGCCGCCTGAAGGGTTGGAGGTCGGCGGTCGCGGCCGGGACCGCACCGGCGGCGGTGAGGCGGGTGACCGCACGACCGTCTCGAATGAGGAAGGTATAGCGTGATTCCGATGTGACCGCACGCACCTGGGCGGTCCAGTCGTCGAAGCCGTCGTGGGAGGCGGTCTTGCGCAGGGGCGTGGGCCGGCCGGCGCCCTCGACAACAGCGGCCACGGACTGGACGTCATGGGCGAGCGTCCGCACGGTCAGACGGACGACATCGTCGGTGACGGCGGCGAAAAAGGCGGGCTGTGCCGGGTCGTGTCGGAGCGCGGCGATCGTGATGTGGTCGGGGCTGGCCGGCCCGAGTGCGGCGACGTCGACGCCGATTCGGACGCCGCTGTTGTGACCGCCGCGGCCGTCTGGGGCGCGGAGGCGGGGATCGGCATCGGGGTCTTCCAGCCAGACGGCGCCGTTGACGAGGAACCGGTAGTGCTGGACGCCGTCGGGCAGCTCGACGATGCAGCGGTAGACGCCGGGGCTGTGGCGAATCATGGGCGTGGCCCCAGGTTTCCACCCGTTCTGGTCGCCGACCCATTCGACGCGTTCGATTGCGACGTCGCGGAGTGAGGTGGGGCCATCGATCGGCCGCGGCAGTGGCACGCGTTCCCGCGGTCCGGTGGCCAGCACAAATTCGTGCCAACCGGAGTCGCGAAAGGAGAACGTTCCCGATCGGGGATCGTATTGGGCCAGATAGTCCGTGCCCTCGTGGAACGGTCGACTGGCCGACGCGACGCCGTCGCGTGACGTGTCGGCGAGAACGCTGCGCACGAACAAGGACTCGACGCCGTCCTTGCGCGCGTGGTAGACGCAGCCCCACGCGCCGTCGGCCAGCGGCATCATGCGCCGGCCCGTGAGTTGATCATTTTCGGGATCGTCTCGGACGAGTTCCCAGCCGCGGCCGAGTTCGCAGACGCGCGTGGTCGTGTCGACAATCTCTCCGCTCGCCGCGGTCAGCTTGATCTCGTATCGGCCGGGGTCCTTCAGATGCAATCGGGTGGCCGGGCCTTTTCCGCTCCGCGAGTCGAGCGTCCAGTTGGGCGGGCCTTGGTCGAGGCGACGCGCATGCCATGAGAACCGCGGCGCCGCCGCGCGGAGGTTCTCGGCGGCCACATTGGATGGTACGCCGTCCGCGTTTGAAAGATAGAACCCAGGCGTGGACAACACGCCCAGCTCAATCGTGGCCGCCGTCGGATCGGGGATGAGGATGACGGCGTGCGGCCGGGACTGTTGGGCGACCTCGAGTCCCCACGTCTTTCGGTCGAGGTCGAGCCAGAGGCGGTATTCCATCGACTGAGGGATCGACAGGGTGATGTTGCGTCCGGGCTGGGCGAGGCGGCCGGCCTCCGCTTCGCCGAAGTGGCGTTCCCACGATGCGTCGAATACGAACTTGAACTCAGAGGTTCCGGCCGGCCAGAAGCGCGTGAGCACATAGCTATTCCCGTCTTGTTTCAACCGGGTGTCGCCGTCGTTCGGGCTCCAGCCGTTGAAGCTCCCGGCGAGGGAAATGTGCTCGGTTCCGCGGGCGCCGGCCGGGGCGAGCGTGAGCATCGCGGTGCACGCGGCGAGGAGGAGGCGTCGTGTCGGCCGCCGGGCGGGCGTGATCGGGAGGGCGGTTGTCATCGGGACTCCGGTGGCGAGGCGACTGATTTTCGCTCGGTCAGCGTGACGGGCAGGACCTCGCGGACCGCGTCTTCGGACCCGTCGATCAAGTCGATCAGGCATTCACACGCGCGCGAGCCGGTCGAATAGAGCGGCGTGTGAACGGTGGTCAGCTCGGGATCGACGAATGCTCCCTGGTGGATGTCGTCACATCCGACGACGCTGACGTCGCGCGGCACGGCGCGGCCCATGGACTTGAGCCCGCTGATGGCACCGATCGCCATCTTGTCGTTTCCGGCGACGATCGCCGTCACGTCGGCGTCCCGGCGGATGAGGTCTACGGCGGCGAGGGCGCCGCCCTCCTCGGTATACATGCCGTCGGCGAGGAGCCGGGCGGGCAGCGTGAGGCCCGCGGCGCGGGTGGAGTCTTCGACACCGCGCCAGAACTCTACGCCTGTCTGTACATTTTGGGCACCGTGTATGAGCGCGATGTGGCGGTGGCCGCGTTCGAGGAGGTGTTCGGCGGCGAGGTGGCCGGCGCGGTGATAGTCGCATCGAACGTAGTTCAGATGGAGGCCATCGACGTAGTTGTTGACGAGGACCATGGGGCGATCGCCGTCCTCGAAGTCAGCCAGATAGGCGTCTTCGTTGCTGACTCCCAGACAGAGCATGCCGTCTACAAAGTCGCGGTCGAAGAGCTCGCGGTGCTGGCCCTGCTTGACGAAGGTGGGGTGGGCGACCTCGAGAAGGATTCGATAGCCGGCCTGTCGGGCCTGGTCGTGGACGGCGCTGATCAGCTCTCCGAAATAGACATCGGCGAAGGCGTGGCGAAGTTGGGGGACGAGGATGGCGAGAATGCCCACGCGCTGGGCCTGGAGTCCCTGGGCCAGACGGCTGGGCCGATAACCGAGTCGGTCCGCGGCATCGAGGACGCGACGCCGGGTGGACTCGCTGATTCGCGAGTCTCGCTGGTTCAAGACGAGCGAAACGGTCGTCATGGAGACGCGGCTTTCTGTCGCTATGTTCTTGATGCTAATGGAGTTACGCTTCGCCATTGAGAATCCTTGTCGCCCAAACGCGAATAATCGCGTCTCCGATGGAGGCCTGCGTCGGAGGAGGTCTTGGGAAGGCCCCATAATTCTTTCGTGCCGGCCCTTGAAATACCCGGCCGGATCGTTATACTAACCTTCGGTTAAAGGTTTTACTGATAGCATAACCGCGGAACAGCCGGAAATCAAATCCGACCTTTGGGCTGAGAACCCGGGAGTAACCGTATGAGGAAGACCGCATCCGATGGTTCATCGACGGGCGGCTTGCCGTCCGATCGATGGGGTGTTCCCAGCAGCGGTTTCACACTGATCGAGTTGCTCGTCGTCATCAGTATCATTGCGCTGCTGATTTCGATCCTACTGCCATCGCTCGGCCGCGCCCGTGAGATGGGGCGACGGGCGGTCTGTTCGAGCAACATGCGTCAGATCGGCACGGGGTTCCTGCAGTATTCAGAGGATTTTGAGGGTTGGTTCCCGGTTAAGCCGAGCGATCGGCACACGGATCCGACGGTCGAAGAATTGGCGACCGTTCAGACCCTCGGGGGGGGGACGAGTTTTACGGACTTCTGGGGGCCGCAGTTCGCGGGGATGATCCGGGATATCGTTGAGCGGAACAATACGCACGACGGGGCGTCGGTTCCGCTGTATGTCGCGGATCCGAAGATGCTCATTTGCCCGAGCGACACGACCGGCAACGCGCTCAACGCGGTGCCCGGGGACCCCAATCCGCCGCAGCTTCCGGTGCGGCCGGCGGACAGCCTGTCCAAGATTCAGATCAACGCCGCGGCGAAGGTAAAAAACTACAGTTATATGTATGTGGCGTTGTGGCGGAACGATGATCGTTCGGACTACTTCATGTTGGGCGACGAGAGCGATCGCAACGACGAGGCGACAAACTCGCTGACGGGCCTGACGACCGAGGACAACCACGGCCGCCAGGGGATCAACGCGATGTTCACGGATACGCATGTGGAGTGGGCGGGGACCCGTGGTGGGGACGTGGGGTCGCTCCAGGAACTTGCTGGCAAGCTCTGGGGACCTGCCACGCATTCCCGTCCGCGGTGGCGTGGGACGAATGGTGGCAATCGTAGTTCCGAGGTCCAGACGACCGACTAGCGGTTCATTCCGCTATGGAGGATCGGCCGTCGAACCCGCCCCTGCCGCTAGAAGGGCTGGGGGCACCCGTGGGAGGGCGGAGCGCTTCCGATAAGGCGGAGGGCGCATTCGTGGCGGGGAATCTGGTAGAATGAAGAGCCGGTGGAAGTGGGACGGAGTCTGGCACGCCTCCGTGTAGTACACGGCTTTTGGGATTCAGACAATCGGGTCTGCAGGAAACACTTTCGAGCGGTGGTGCTACGCCCGCGTGGTCGCGGCGCCACGAGCCGGATGTGATGTGTATATTGTACAGGAAGAGCAATTCCAACCAGTCCATAGGAGATTTCGAAGATGTGTGTTAGGCGAGGGGATCGATGCTTGATTCTGGCGGTCTTGTTTGTGGTAGCCTCGGCGACGTCCGTATGGGCTCAGGTCGACGGCGCGAACATTCCGAGCGAGTTTGCCGGGTCGCTGGTCGCGACCCAGGAGAACGCGACCGGCTTCGGTGACAACCAAGTGGTGACGGCGGGACCGGTCACGAAAGGCAGCGAGCTGGACGCCCTGTACGTGACGTATGACGCGACGGATCTTTGGATCGGCATCACGGGCAACCTTCCCAACGCCGCCGGGGATGGCCAGACGATCGTCCTGCTGATCGACGCCGTGAGCGCCGACAACTGCAATAACTTTCCATTTGGCTGCGGCACCATTCCTCCGACCGAGGCATGCTGCATGACCGACGGAACCTGCGCGGTGATGGACCCGGCGGCCTGCGTCGCGGCGGGGGGAACGCGTCTCGGCCCGGATACGGTGTGTGCGGGTGTGGATGTCATTCCGCCGGGCGGCAACGGCATCGACGACGCGTGCGAAGTGCCGATCACGCCGGCTGTGCCCAATGAATTCATGACGACGGCTTCGCTCCCGGGGCTGGGCGGTGGACACGACTCGATCGTCAACCTCGGCCCGACCGTCGACGCGCTCGGGGGTCCGGTTCCCGGCACGATCCTGGAGCCTGGCTTCTATCCGGAACGGGCCATCGCGATCAACCGCTTCGGAGGTCAGACGTTTATCGATTCGTTCAATCTCGTGTTCGACAGCCAGGACTGCTTTGTGCCGCCGAACTGCTATGACCCCATTTTGGTCAACCCGGACCCGTTCAACCTTCAGGATATCTCGGTCTTCATGGACACGACGAACGAGTTGGGCGTTGACGACAACGACGTCCTGACGCCGGACGGGGCCGGCGCGGGTACGCAGGGCGCCCTGGCGGCCGGCGCGGTGAAGGGATTACGGATTCGCGTCAGCCGAGCCTTCCTTTCGGCGTTCGAGGCCCAGATGAAGATCATGGTGATCCTGATGGCGCCGGACGGGACCGTGAGCAACCAGATCCTGCCGCCGTTGTCGGAGATCGATGATCCGGCAAGCCCGTGCAGCCTGACGCGGCCCGCGGACCAAGGAACGTGTCTGGCCACGGGTCGAGCCGACTTCGAGGCTCAGGCGGGGCTTCAGGTGGCGACGATCGATCTGACGGCGCCGCCGTCGCCGGCGCCGTCGAATCCCGATGGTGTCACGCCGATCCATGCAGACATTCCGGCCGCCTTTCTGAATGCGAACGCGAGTTCCCTGGTAGCGACGCAGCGGATCCACACGTCGTTCGGCAACGCCATCGCCGGCACGATCACGTCGAATCAGGCCGGCTCGGAACTGGATCAGTTGTTTGTCCGAACGGATGCCCAATTCCTTCAGGTCGGGCTGAGCGGCAACCTGGAGCAGAACGGGAACAAGCTGTACCTGTTCGTGGATGCGGATCCGCTGTTGGGCGAGAACGTGCTGGACACGAACGGTCTGCCGACCGACGGTTTCAACTGGCTTCGAACGTGGACGGGGCGCATCTTCGAGCCGGGGTTTGCGCCGGAACACGCTTATGTCATCAACAACGGGGGCGGTACTCTGTTCATCGACCACTACGAACTGCTGACGGACACGAAGACCTTCCTCGGTCAAGTGATCGTCGGGAGCGGCTCGGGCGTCGTCGATGATACGGACCCCGCAGCGACCAATGCCAACGGAGATCAGTTCGCGCTGGACAACTCGAACGTACTGGGCGTACTGGGCGTCGGGAGCGTGGGCGGCCTCGGCAACCCGACGACCGCCACGACCGGTCTCGAGGCGAAGATTTCGCTGTTCGAGCTCGGCGTTCTGGCCACGCCGCTCGATACACTGACGACGTGTCCCAGCATCAAGGTGTGGGCCGTCGTCAGCGGCGGTGACAGCGGTTCGACGATGCCGCCGTTTCCGCGGTCGTTCCTGTCGAACCAGGCTCTTCCGACCTACGCGCCGCTGTCGCCCAACGTCGGCGCCGACACCGACCTGGCGCCCTTCGACTTCGGCGCGCCCGATGACATGCTCCCCGGCGGCGGCGAGGCGGCGTTTGCCGGCCTTCAGTTCGCAGCGGTCGCGCTTCAGCGGCCCGGCAATCTGGATCTGAGCGCCGACTGCTGTGTGAACCTGCTGGACCTGCCCGCGTTCGTCGATGTGCTGGTCGGGGTCAACACGGATCCGATGAGCCGGTTTCTGTCGGACATGAACCAGGACGGTTCGGCGGATGGCGGCGACATCAGCGATTTCGTTGTGGCGCTTGTGAGTCAGGGTGTTTGCCCGTAGCGGATCGCGCCGATCGCGCCGGCTGGTCGGGTTCGAGCGGGGGCTCGTCGGCGCTGTGCGCTTGGACCGTGGCTCCCCGGCGGTGGTCTTGGCTGTTGGGTGTTGCAGATGCGTGAGGGTTATGCCGTGAGACGCAGGATCGAGATCGTGGTGGCGGTGATCGCCGTGCTGGCGACGACGGCTTCGAGCCTGGCTCAGCCGGACGGTGCCTTGCTGCAATACTTCGAGGCGCAGTGGAACGTCATGCGGCATCGAATGCCGGACGTTTTCATGTCCGGCTATGGCGGCGTGTGGCTGCCTCCACCGAACAAGGCCGGCGCCGGTTCGGCCGACATCGGCTATGACCCGTTCGACCGATTCGACCTCGGGTCGGTCAATGCGCCGACGCGCTACGGGACCGAGGCCGGATTGCGGCTGCTGATCCGCGAGTACCACCGCGCCCACGTCCAGGTGTTCGTGGACTGGATCATGAACCACAACGCCACAAGTGACAACAATACCCCCGGCTTTATCGGCCAGGGTGGCTATCCGGGATTGGTGCTCGATATTCCGGGTGTCGATCCGTTCGGCGATTTCCATGTGTTTTCCGGCGGATGCCCCCAGTCAACGAGTCCAGGTGGTGGGTGTTTCAACCTGTTCACGGGCCGCTTGATCGGCTTGATCGACATCGACCAGACCAAGAACCATCAGTTCATCCGCCAGCCGACGACGGCGGGCGATCCGAATAATATCCCGGCCGGCACGCTATACAACCGGCCCGATCCGGCGAACGCACGGTTCTATGCCGACACGGCGCTGGCGGCGCAGACGGTTGTCAATCCAGGCACGTCGCGGAATCCGGGAGCGTTGAGTTTCTCGATTCACCCGTTCAATGCGGCTGACCCGATGGCGGGCGATCCCGTGAGCGAGACGGCGCTGGGGTTGCTGGTGCGGTCGACGCAATGGATGCTTGAGGACGTCGGCGTGGACGGGTTTCGGCTGGACGCCGCCAAGCACACGCCGACCGACTTCTGGGACAAATACTGGGACGCGTGGGTTTGGATGCGGCACACGGGGTTTGACGGCACGGCCGACATTCCCTACTCGTTCGTGGAGGTGGTGGAAGGCGGCGGGGCGTCGGCTCAGGACTGGGTTCGAAAGCCGGGCGTGCCGGGGTCCGGGACGGGCTGGCCTTCGCAGGGGTGGCAGTTCGGCAATCGTGATGCGCTGGACATCAACGAGGGCGGTGCGCTGCGGGATCTCGTCAGCGCGAACGGTTTCGGCTCGTGGTCGAACGTCGTCGGTTCGTCATTCGACAACCGAGATGACGGGTTGAACAACGGCACGATTGGCGTCCACCATGTGAACAGCCATGACAACGCCGTGGCCGACACCGAAGACGACACCGTCGCCTTCGCCTACGTTCTTGCTCGCAACGGCGCGGCGGTCATCTATCATAACGCGCTGCAGTTCGGACCGTCGGGGTTCAACTTTCCGCGGAACAAGAGCCGCACCGACGCGCTGGGTCTGGGGGATGCGTATCTTACGCGGTTGGTGCAAATCCGGAACGAATATGCTCGCGGCCAATTCGTCCAGATCAACAACACCGATCCGGTCAACCAATCGATCGCCGACGTGCTCGTCTTCACGCGGCGGACCGCGGCCGTGGATAATCTTCTTGTCGCCGTGAACGATCGGGAAAACGCGGGCGTGGAGACGCGGAACGTGGCGACGGCCTTTCCCGCGGGCACGCGGCTGCAGGAGTTGACCGGCAACGCCGCCGACCCGGTCGTCGATCCGAACGGCGATGTGCCCGATGTCCTCGTGGTGGACGCACAGGGGCGACTGGCGGACGCCAACAACCCCGCAAACCTGTTTCTGAAGATTCCGAACAACCGAAACGTCAACGGCGTGTTTCACGGACGCGGCTATGTCATGTACGGCCCCGCGGCGCCGAGCGGCACGCTCACGCTGACCAACATCGACAGCATCAGTCCTCCCGACGGGGCGTCTGTCCCGGAGGCCGAACGCCGGCTGACGGCCGTGCCGGTAATTCGAGCCAACACCTTCGAGATTCAGCTTCAGACGACCCAGACCGATCCGCTCGATCCAAACACCGATGACCGGGCCTTGTTCCGGATCGACTCGGGTTTCACGGATGCGAACAACTTCGGCGGGATCGATCATCCGACGGGCTTCGAGGCGGGATTCGAGGAGTTCCTGACGCAGAACGCGCCGCTGTTCCTGGGCGGAACCGGCACCTATCGACAGGTGATCGATGCGACGCAGTTGTCCGAAGGGATGCACTATGTCACGGTGTGGGCCTTCCGGCATCGGACGGCCGGGGACCCGATCATTCGGGAGTTCCGCGCCCCCGTGCTGATCGACCGATTGCCTCCGCAGATCGGGCTTTTGTCGCCGACGCAGACGGGGTCCGGCGATATCCTGGCCAGCTTTTTCGAGGCGCGGGTCTCGGTGGATGACCCGGACGTCGCGAGCGTTCACCTGTTTCTCGATGAGTACGCCGGCACCGACCTCGTCGCCTTGGCGCAGGCGGGGCAGGGCTTGGCCCAGCAACTCGATCCGAACACCTACAGCGTGCTGTTCAACGGAGCGATTCGGGGAAACCACCGGATCGACGTGGTGGTCCTCGATCAGCTCGGCGTCGGGACGGTGGCGAGCTTCACGGGCATCAACGCGACGACGCCGTTCTTCGGCGGGCTGGGTGATATCGACAACAACTTCGCCATCAACGGGGCCGACATCGCGCCGTTTGTCGATCTCATCACGGGCGCCAACCTCCAGTTTCATCCGGCCGCCGATCTCAACGGCGACGGACTCAATGACGCTGGCGACCTGTCGTTATTCGTCGACGCGCTCATTCTCCAGCCCTGATCGGCCGCGTCTATCAGAGCCCGGAGCGCAAGCGATGGGTGGGACGCTGACCCGCTCGCTTGCGCTCGGGGCTCGGATCAGGTGCATCAGCGGCGGTGTTCGGCCTCAACACGCCAAGCATGTACGAGGGGATCGGGCACTGGGTTTACGTCCGGCGGGTGGCGGTGCGCACGACGGCCACGAAGCGGTCGATCTTTTCGGCGCACTTGATGCCGGGTTCGGTTTCGACGCCGGTCGAGACGTCGACGCCCCAGGGGCGGACGCGACGGATGGCGGCGGCGACGCTCTGGTGGGTGAGGCCGCCGGCGAGGATCAGCGGGGGGGCGTCGTCGAGGGCGCCGGCCCGCCGGGCGCCCGTGATCAGGTCCCAGTCAAATCGTTGGCCGCTGCCGCCACGGGCCTGGGGCGAAAAGGCGTCCAGCAGCAGTCCGGCCACGCCGGCCTCGCGGAAGGCTCGGAACTGTTCTAGGAAGGCATGGTTCCGCACGCGGACCGCCTTGACCGCACGGAGGCCGGTCAGGCGTTCGACGAACGCGGGCGTTTCGTCGCCGTGAAGCTGGACCTCGCCGAGACCGACGTCGGCGGCGATCCGGCGAATGGTGGTGATGCGTGCGTTGACGAAGACGCCGACGGCGCTGACGTAGGGCGGGAGTGCGGCGGCGATTCGCCGGGCCTGCTGGGGCGTCACGCGGCGTGGCGAGTCGGCAAAGACCAGTCCGATGGCGTCGGCTCCGGCGTCGGCGGCCGCCACCGCGTCGCGCACGTTCGTGATGCCGCAGATCTTGATTCTCATCGATCGACTCGATTGTTTCCGGCGGATGCAGGTCGTGCCCCTGCACGCCGAGCGGAGTGCATGGTACCGCGCGGACGGCGGACGGCCCATCTCATGGCGGGCGTGGACCGGTGGGCCGGCGAATCGCGAGGCACTGGCGGACAAGCCGCCAGTGGCACGCACGTGGCTGGAGGGGCTGTTGCATATTGGCGGGCGGTGTCATAGAACCTTGGCCGACTCGGGGTGGGTGGGGGTTGAGCGGCTGCGGCCGAGCGTGTGGAGGCGTCTATGCCGAAGGAGTGGGTCATTGCAACGCATTGGGGCGGTCGAGATCGGCTTGCGTCGCTTCTCGGCGTTTCGCCGGTCATCGCTCAGATTCTGCACAATCGAGAGATCGGTGACGCGGAGGCGGCGCGGCAGTTTCTGAATCCGCAACTGTCCGGCCTGCTGCCGCCCGAGGCGATTGCGAACTGCACCACAGCGGCGGAGCGGGTCCATGACGCCGTGCGTCGCGGCGTCAAGATCGTGATCTTCGGCGATTACGACGTAGACGGCGTGACGGGGGTGTCCATTCTGTGGCACTGCCTGCGTCTTGCAAAGGCGGACGTCGATTTCTATATTCCGCACCGACTGGAAGAGGGCTATGGCATCAGCCCCGAGGCGATCGACGCGATCGCGGACGACGGCGCGGGGCTGATCGTGTCTGTGGATTGCGGCGTGACGGCCGTTGAACCCGCCCGCCGCGCGCGGGAGCGTGGTGTGGAACTGATCATCACGGACCATCATCAGCCGGACACGGACGCGTCGGGCGTGCCGACGTTGCCGGAGGCGATGTTGGTCCATCCGGGGATCACGCCGCCGGGCGGAGAGGCCTATCCGAACCCGGACCTGTCGGGGGCGGGGGTGGCGTTGAAGCTGGCGTGGGCGATCGCGCAGCAGTTTTCGGCGGCACAGAAGGTGTCGGCGGAGTTCCGCGACTTTCTGGTCGACGCGATGGGGCTGGCGGCATTGGGGATCGTGGCGGACGTGGTTCCGCTGGTGGGGGAGAATCGCATCATCGCGAAGCACGGCCTGGCGGGGCTGCCGCACAGCCGGTTGCCGGGCGTGCAGGCGCTGATCCATACGTCGGGGCTGGCGGGCAAGAAACTCGACGGCTTCGATATCGGGTTCCGGCTCGCGCCTCGGCTGAACGCGATCGGGCGGATGGGGCACGCGCGGCTGGCCGTGGAATTGTTGACGCGGGCCGATCCGTCGGAGGCGGTGCGTATCGCGGCCAACCTCGAGCGGCAGAACCGGGCGCGTCAGACGATGGAACGGAAGATCACGGCCGAGGCCCGCGCGATGGTCCGCGAGCAGGGCCAGGACGGCGACGCGGTGCGTGCGATCGTGCTGGCGTCGGAGGGCTGGCACGCGGGCGTGATCGGGATCGTCGCAAGCCGGATCACCGACGAATTCGGGCGACCGACGGTGATGATCGCGCTGGAAAACGGGGTCGGACAAGGGTCGGCGCGGAGCATCCGGAACTTTCCGTTGCACGTGGCGCTGCGTGACTGCCGGGAGCATCTGATCACGTTCGGAGGTCACGCGATGGCGGCGGGGCTTCGGATCGAGGCGGACAAGGTGGATGCGTTTCGCCGGGCCTTTCAGGCGCGTGCGGGGCAGATGCTGACGGACGGGGACCTTCGACCGAAGCTGCGGATCGATGACGTCGTCGCGCTGACGGAGCTGGACGAAACGCTCGTGCGAGACCTGGACCGGCTGGAGCCGTTCGGCGCGGGCAATCGGGCGCCGCGTCTGGCGACGGAGGTTCTTCAGGTGGCCGGAGAGCCGCGAACGGTCGGCAAGAGCGGGGACCACCTTCAGGTCACGCTGAGCGACGGCCGGTTGCAGCGGAAGGGGATCGCGTTCGGACAGGCGAAGTATCGGGTGCAACTCCTCGATCGACGCCGATGCCGGGTCGCGTTTCAGCCGATCATCAATGAATGGCAGGGACGGCGCTCGGTGGAGCTTCAAATCCTGGACTTTCAGTTTCCGGACGAGTGAGGGCCGCGCCTGCGCGCCGTGGAGAGGAGCCGCGGGCGACTCGCGCGGCTGTGACGCCGCCGGCCCGGAGGACGGGCGGCCGCCTGGCGGACGTGTCGGCGGGCGCGGCGATCGTCGCCGTGGTTCTGTGGATCGGGCTGCCGGGCATATCGACCGCGGGGTTGGGTTGGTCCGACGCCCCGCTGCACACACTGGACGGCGTCTTTATTCGCGATTTTGTCCGCGAGCGGCCGCTGGCGCATCCGCGGGCGTGGGCGGAGCGGTTTTACCTGCGCCATCCGGCGATCGGGCTGGTTGTCTACTATCCGCCGGGGTTCGCGGCCGTCGAGGCCGTCGCGTTCGCGTTGTTCGGGGTGAGTGTGGCCGTGGCGCGCGCGACCGTGATGGTCTTTGCGGCGGGGGGGGCGTGGATGCTCTATCTGTTGGGGCGTCGCCGGCTGGGTCGTGCCGGCGGGGCGGCGGCGGCGCTCTTGTTGCTCACGTGTCCGCACGGGGTGTTGTGGATGCGGGACGTGATGCTGGAGTGGCCGGCGACCTTCTGGATTCTGGCGGCCGTCTGGGCCTACGCGCACGACCGAGCCGAGCCGCGGCGGCGGTGGGCCGTGTTGACGGCGGTTGCGGTGGCGGGGGCGTTCTTCACGAAACAGACGGCGGGCTTTATCGCTCCGGTGCTGCTGGTTCATGCGCTGATCGTGCCGGGGCGGCGGGCGTACTTCGGGCGTGCGGTCCTACTGGGCGGCGCGGTGCTCGCCGGTGGGCTGATCGCGGTCTATCTCGTGGTGGCGGCGCACTATGCGGCGCTGCCCGGCCGATTGCTGCGTGTCGACCCGGACTTCTGGTATTACATCGGCCACTTTCCGGAGACGCTGGGCTGGCCGCTGATTCCGCTGGCGGCGGCGGGCTTCTGGGTGCTCCGAGGGCGCATGGAGCGCAGCGCGTTCATGCTGCCGGTGCTCGTGGTCGCGGCGTGGTATGTGTTCAGTTCGATGATCGCTGCGAAAGAGCCGCGGTATTTCTTTTTTGCGTTGCCGGTGCTGGCTCTGGCGGCGGCGGGCTGTCTGGTGGGGTTTGTGGGCGCTGGCGGGACACCGGCTGGAAGCCGAGGCCACAGGGTGTGGCGTTATGCGGCGTGCCTCGTGCTGATCGGCGTTCAGGCGTATCTCACTCCGATCGCGAGATCGGGCACGTTGCCGCGATACGCGGCCGCCGTCACGGAGCTGGTGGGGCGGCCGGATGCCGACCTGGTTCTGGTCGATGGAGTGCGTGACGGGCAGTTTGTGTTGGATGCCTATGTGAACCACGCCGCGCGGGATCGGATCATTCCCATTCGCGCAAGCAAGCTCTTGTATGCCCGGGCGGCGCGGGCGAAGTACGGCTACCGCGCGTTTGTGGATGACGAGGCGGATATCGTGGATCTGCTGGACCGATACGGCATCCGCTACGTCGTGATCGAGTCCGAGTTGCCGAGCACGAATTATCGGGACGCGGATCCACCGCCACGCCGGATGCTGCGGCGTCTGCTCGCCCGCGATCCGCGGTTCGTGCTGGTCGATTCGTGGCCGCTGCGGTGCGGAGACCGGGCCTGGGACGCGGTGGAACTCCGGTTGTATGCCTACCCGGGTTGCCCGGCGCGACAGTCCGACAGCATCCGGTTTGCCATGCCTTCGATGGGCAGGACGCTGTCGTTGAGATTGCCGAGGCGCGCCGGGGCGGGGCACGAGAGCAAGGCCGCTCGCTGACGTTCGCGGTTCTGATCGGGTCGCGGTTGTGGGCGCGTCGACTATCGGTCGCGGAGCGGAGTCGATCTTTTCTTGCCGGGGCGCGGATTTGTATCTTAAGTTTCAGTCGCCGGATGCAACCGCGTGCGGAGGTGTTCGGCGGATCGGCCCCGGGGAGGCACTGGGGGGCCGGTCGGGGGCATCCCCACAAGACAACACGCCGGGCGGTCCGAGTATCTGCCGAGGCGTACAGTACCCAGCGGCGTCCGACTCTGGCTGCCTCCTACAGAGTCGGGCGCTCGCTTTTTTACCTCTCATATCGTCAGAGTGCGTGATCGTCGCGGGCCGGGTGCCCCGCCCCTTCCAGGGGTGGGGGACCGAGGAGCCGAGCGTCTACATCGCCGACGTCCGTTCCTGACCCCCGAAGGGGATGGGGCAC
>JBHHVX010000024.1:0-34434 GCA_046754505.1 Phycisphaerae bacterium
GACTCGCAGAGCGCCGCATACACGTGTTCGAGCAGTCGTGAGCCGCCGCGCAGGTCGCGCACGGTCTCGAGCCAGCGCTCATGGAGGCGATGCGGTGGCTCCGTCTGATTGCTCACGTATGAGAAATCGCAGCGATGCGGTGCGAGGGCCTCCACCGGCATCGGCTCCGAATCATATACCGCCTCGTTCGTCGCCATCGTCCATGCCATGCCCTGCGATGCGGGGTACCGGTAACGTGTCACCAGTTCGGTGAGACCGGCCGCAATATAGAAATCCGTCGGACCGATCGACCGCCCGGCCTCCTCGCAGGTCAGGTTCGGAAGCAGGTCCTGAAGCCAGCTCACGAACGGCACGTTCTTCGGAAACGCGTCGCCCTGTTCGGAACGAAGGTGATCGATGTTGAGGATAAGGTCCGGATGGACATCCTCCACCGCCGCCACGTGCGACGCGGGCGACACGAGATCGTGGTCGCTGACCTCCGTTACGATCCGGAAAGTATGCCCCCGCGATTCGAACGCCGCCTTCAGATCTCGCATCGAGTATTGCAAGACCGTCGTGAAGCGGCTCGTGAATCCGATCAGCCGGAGTCCGCCGTTCCGAATCGCCTCGAACCGGCGTGCCCACCCGCCCGACGGCAGGGCGTCGTAAAGACGCCGGACCGACTTCACCACGGCCGCCGCGTGCCGCTGCCGTGACTCAAGTGCCTCACGGCTCACGGCCTCGACAGCCGCCCGGCCGACCGCGTCCGGGGTTGCCAGATCGACCATGTATCCGGGCACGGCTCGCTCGGGGTGCGATCGCAGATACGCTCCCAGGTCCTCCGACCAATCGTCACCGACGAACACGCTCGTTCGATCGTGACAGAGCGATTCAACGGATTCGGCCGTGTAGAGCGCCACGCCGAACATCCTCGGATCGGGCTCCACGACGTAAATCCGCGGGCTGAAGGTCAGGAGCATCTTTCGCGTCGCCTCGAACACCCGCCGAAACATCGCCCCGAACCGGTCGTACAGGACGACGTAAGGGTCACAAAAAAGGGCGTCGGCGTCGTGAGGCAGCGAGACACGTTCCACCATCTCTCGCGTGTTCCCGAAGTCCGGCAGCCACCCATGACCGACACCGCTCGATCGATCGCGGACCAGCAGATTGCCATCCCGTGTGCGATACAATTCGAGCCTGTCCGGGATCGTACGAAACACCGCCTCATGGCGACTCAGGGCCGGATGACGCTCCACGATCCGCGCGACATTCTGCTCGAATCGCGTCCGCAGCTCATCCCACGGAATCGCACCGGACGGCATCGAAACGATCTGTTCACACAAGGATCGCAATTCGGGCATCGATCCCAACGGTCGACTCTCCGCCGACAGCATCTCCCGCGCCGGTCCGATCAAGCCGAGCGCGATGTAGGAGCGGCAAACCAGCACCGCCAGACCGACATCGTCGGGATCATCGGCGATCCGCGCCAGAGCCACACGAAGCAGCGCGTAGTGGTCGCCGCGATCGTACAGGTCCTCGAGCGTGACCGTCGAGCCGATCGCCGCTGGTTCACGCAGTATCACGTTGCTGCTGGCCATGGGACCTCCGGATCGGGCGCGCGGACGCCCCCGGGTCCAGTCTCGGACGACACAGACGACGTTACGTTCGTATCGGCAGGACGTTGAACGGCGATGAAAAAAACCGGCGTGAAGGCCTGTCGGACGGGAGGCTGCCCCTCGCTCGGGATGCGCTGCTATTGCCCCAGCACGTACGAAA
The DNA here is from genome assembly GCA_046754505.1 of Phycisphaerae bacterium. GTDB lineage: Bacteria > Planctomycetota > Phycisphaerae > UBA1845 > UTPLA1 > JAPULF01. The sequence goes on from JBHHVX010000024.1 coordinate 1,756, forward strand.
AGATCAACGGTGCCACAATCGATGCGTCAGAATTGATCATGAATCTCGGTGTGTTCACATCGAGCTTGTGCCAGGTGATCTTCTCATTGGGAACAGCCCCGGAGTACGACCCGTAAGAGGTGGTGCTGTCGCTGATTTGGGCGAAATATGCCCAGAACGGCACGTCTGTCTTGAGGTCCTCAATAATCATCGGAACCGTGCAGATCGAGAAATCCCCGGCGATTCCTCCGCCGATCTGGAAAAAACCGACCGGCGTTTTTCGCTTGGCGCGTTCGAGGTACCAGTGGGTCAGGTGCTCGAGCTGCTGCGTGCCCGTCTTCACCGCGTGATGATTGCTCACCTGGCCCCGCATCACGGCGGCGCAATAGCTGGCCCCCAGCGTCGAGTCTTCCACGCCAGGCGTATAAATGGGCAGATTGCGCTGCTTGGCCGCCAAGACCCACGAGTTCTCCGGCGGAATCTGGAAGAGGTCCGGAACCTCCGGCCGGTCGAACAGCTCGTAGAAGTACTCCCACCAGAACCGCGACGTCCCCGCCTCCGCCGCCCGCGACCACATCTCCACCAGCGTGTCGTCGGTGTTCTGCATCACCGAAAACGGGATGCACGTGTCCGTCACCCGGTTGTATCCGTTATCGCGAAGACGAACCTCGTCCTCCGCCGTCAGCGCCCGGTAGTCCGGCACCATGCGGTATTCCCGGTTCGCGAACAGGTTGAACAGGTCCTCCTCCAGGTTCGCCGCCGTGCAGCACACGGCATGTACCTTCTCCTGACGAATCATCTCCGCAAGCGAAATCCCTATTTCCGCCGTACTCATCGCCCCGGCCATCGCCAGGAACATCTCGCCCCCTTCCGCCACCAGCGACCGCCACGCCTTGGCCGCGGCCAACATCTCCCGGGCGTTGAAATGCTTGTAGTTCCGCTCCATAAACTGGCTAACGCTCGACACCGGCAACTCCTTCTTCGCTTCGTGACACTCTGATAGCTACGCCCGTCGACACCAAGCTCCACCCGCCGGCAGCCTAACCGCATCCACGGCCTTCATCAAGCCATGACACCGGCCTGACGGCCTGTATGACACATTCGGCGTGCTGGGCCGAGGATCCCTTCTCGGTCCCAACCGAATGGGAATCCTGCCCATGCCGCAGTCCAATGGGCAGTGCTGTCGGGGGAACAGGAAGGGATTCCTGTGGGAGACGGGAACGAGAAGGGATTCTCGTTCCAGCGGGAGGGGATTCTCGTTTCAGCGGGAGGGGATTCTCGTTTCAGCGGGTGCCACTGGCGGCTTGTCCGCCAGTGCCTTCAACGGATCGTGCCACACACGGCCACGGGCAGGCAAGCTGCCCGTGGCACCCCACCGCCGATTGCGTCACGGCGCCGACCGAGTCGTCGGCGCGTCGGCTGCTCGACACGACACCGCTCATCGTGGTAACGTGCCGGCTCGCCGTACGTTTGGTCATTCTCGGGCCGCGTGAATCGCGTCCGTCGGGAAACACGGGCGGTCTGCGAGCGGACTCGGAGTCTAGCAGCAATGGAACACGCGCGAGCCGCCGTCGGATTTGTGCTCCTGCTCGGATTGGCGTGGCTGCTCTCTTCCAACCGCCGCCGCTTTCCGCTCAGGACGGTGATCGGCGGCGTGTCGTTGCAGATCATGCTGGGGCTGTTCGTCCTCAAGACCGACACCGGCGCCGCGCTCTTCACCGCCATCGGCCACCTCGTCACGGTCATCATCGATGCGTCCGACGCTGGCGCCGCCTTCGTTTTCGGCAATCTCTACCAGTCGCGGCCTGACGACTGGGGCTTCGTCTTCGCCGCCAAGGCCCTGCCCACAATCGTCGTCTTCTCGTCGTTATCCGCCATCGGCTACCACCTCGGCGTCCTCCAGAAGGTCGTCGGCCTCATGGCCCGCGCCATGACCCGCCTCATGCGGGCCAGCGGCGCCGAGAGCCTCTCTGCCGCGGGAAACGTCTTCCTCGGTCAGACCGAAGCGCCGTTGCTGGTCCGCCCCTACATCAACGGCATGACCCAATCCGAACTCAACGCCGTTATGGTCGGTGGGTTCGCGACCATGGCCGGAAGCCTAATCGCTGTCTATATGGACCTTCTCGGCCATCACGATCAGGCCGCCATGAGCGAATTCGCGCGGCACCTGATGACCGCCTCGCTCATGTCCGCCCCCGCCTCGCTCGTCGTCGCCCGAATCCTCCTTCCCGAAACCGAGACCCCACGCACCGCCGGCCACGTCCGCCTGACGACCGCCGATCGCGACACCCACAACGTCGTCGATGCCGCCGCCACCGGCGCCCTCATTGGGCTGAAGCTCGCCCTTAACGTCGCCGCCATGCTCATCGCCTTTATCGCCATCATTCGGCTCATCGACGTCGGACTGGGAACCGTCGGCAGCCTACCGTTCCTCCAACACTGGCTCAGCAGCCACGGCATCGAGCACCTCACGCTCGACACCCTCCTCGGGCTCCTCTTCGCTCCTGTCGCCTGGCTCATCGGCAACCCTCCATCCGAATGCCGGGCCTTCGGAAGCCTCCTGGGAAAGGCCATGGCCACAAACGAGTTTGTGGCCTACAAGTCGCTCGCCGCCATGATCGCCGACGGAAGCCTCAGCCCCCGCAGCAGCTATCTGGCCGTCTACGCCCTCTGTGGCTTCGCCAATTTCAGTTCCGTCGCCATTCAGGTCGCCGGAATCGGCGCCCTCGCCCCCGAACGCCACCACGACCTTGCCCGCCTCGGTCTCCGCGCCATGCTCGGCGGCGCCCTGACCTGCTGGATGACCGCCTGCGTCGCCGGTGTACTCACGTAAGACCGCGCAGACTGCCGCACGCAGGCCTCTCATCGCAAGATCGACGCACGTCTCAGAAGGTGTGTGTGAGAAGGCGCTCGCCCAATCAATAGCCGTGTCTGAAACGGCCCTTCCTACGCGCTCTCAGGACTACATGGACGTTCAGGAAGCGATGGCGTCGAGAATCGCCGTCGTGCCGGGAAGGACGCCCTCCTTGACGCGGATCTCCTCGGGCGTCAGCCACGCCAGGTCAGCAACCTCGCGCGGATCGGCGACCGGCGGACCGTTGATGATCGTTGCCAACCAGCAATAGAGAATCAGCCGCCCGTCGTGTTTGGTCTGCGTCAACAGGTGCCGGTCCGGTTGGACGGTCAGGCTCAGCTCCTCGCACATCTCGCGCGTCAGGGTGGCCTCCTGCGTCTCGCCCGGCTCCATCGTGCCGCCGGGAAAGCACCACGCCAGTGGAACGCGGACCGACCGCGACCGCTGAATCAGCAACAGCCGCCCGTCCTCCTGCATGATCCCGAGAACGCCGCGCACCGGATTGTCAGAGGTTGCTCGTGTCACATCCGCTCCAAACAGTCAAAATGAATGCCCGAAGACATCGAATCACCCTCGGGACGACCGCGGTACGTGGAATCGTCTGTCTTAGTGCGCCTCCCGTAAGGCTCCCTGCGCATTCCCCGACGCGTCCGAGCCGTGCTGCGTTTCCTGATACCACCGCACCGCCGCCGGGATGCCCTCCTGATAGCCCACGGTCGAGGTCCATCCGAGTTCGCGCCGGGCCTTGTCGGCCGAAAAAAAGGTGTCTCGGCCCATCAACCACACGGCGTATCGCGTCACGAGCGGAGGCTTGCGGGTTCGGAACAAGTGCCCGAAGCACTCCAGCACAAACGCCACCGTGTAGGCAAGCTTGTAAGGCACGCGGCGTGTGACGGGATCGGCGCCGCAGGCACAGGCCACGAGCTCGAAGTACTCGCGCTGCGTCAACACGCCGTCATTGCTGCAATTGTAGGCCTGTCCGACCGCCTTGGGGATGTCGGCCGCACGGATGCAGGCGTCGGCAACGTTTCCGGCATGCACAACATTAAGACGGTTGTCGCCACTGCCCAGCAGCTTGGCGCGGCCGTCTCGCACCATCTCCACCAGCCGAGCCATCGTCGCCCGGTCCCGCGGACCATAGAGCCAGCTCGGCCGGATGACGGTGAACTTCACCGCGCTCCCGGCACGATGGCGCCGCCACAACTCCGCCTCGACGGCGACTTTCGCGCGGGTGTAATAGGACCAGTGGTGAACGTTGATTCCTAACTCCGTCTGTGATTCGTCGATGACCAGCCCGGGTTCGTTGATGTGCCCATATACGCTGATGCTGCTGATGTGAATGAAACGCGGCACGCCCAGGCGTTCCGCCGCATCGAAGAGGTTGCGCGAACCGTCCACGGTAATCGCCTGAAACTCCCGCCACGGACCCCAGTCTCCAACGCGGGCCGCTGCGTGATAGATGCAAGTGACGCCCTCACAGGCCCGCTCCAGCGACGCGGGCCGCGCCAGGTCGCCCTCGGCCAGCTCGACCCCCTGCGATTGGAGCCACCGTACGTCGGCTCCCGGCCGCACCAACGCCCGAACGGGCCGCCCACGCTTGCGAAGTTGCTCGACAATGTGGCTGCCCAGCAGTCCGGTTCCTCCCGTAACCAGGTTCATAGACTCTCGTATCTCCCCGTTTCAGCGATCGCCGTCCTCGGCATCAAACCGCACGCACACCGAACCGTCCGCCGCCAGCATCGAGACATAGCTCTCGCGGATCGACGCGGCGCCATTCAGTCCCACGCGGCCGAGCACACGGTGGATGGTGTCTTCGTCCGGCCCCTCGACTTCCACGAACCGCCCCAGCCCCGGCACTTCGTCCAGCTCGACGGTGCAGGCGTCCAGCGCCCACGTCTCGCGGCGCTTCTCGAACAGAAACCGCTCCGCCAGCCCCAATGCGCCGAGGATGTCGACCATCGCCGCGGCATCCTCCACGACAACCTCGATCTCCTCGCGGCGTTTGAAGGAACCCGCCTGTTGCGGTCCCTTGTACGTCAACCTCGAATCCGGCCCACTTCCGTCCAAGACCGTCACCGTCCGCACCCGCAGTGCACAACCCGACGACCGAAGCGAACCGTCCGCACGATCAAACAGGCGATTCGTCTCCAGTACACGGCCAACCCAGGTCGCGCCGGCCCGCTTCAATCCGGCCCGAACCTCGGTGTGATGCTCGACACGAACCTTGCATTCCAGCTCTACAGGCATAGCAGGCTCACCGATAGGCCGCCATCACTTCCGAACCACGAGGTTCAGCATCCGCCCCGGCACGTAAATCCGCTTCACAACCGCTGCCCCACCGATCCGCTGCAGGACTTTCTCATCCGCCATCGCCGCCGCAAGCACAGCATTCTCCGACGCGTCCCGCGCCATACGCACGCGACCGGCCAGCTTCCCGTTGATCTGGACCGGCACCTCGATGGTCTCGTCCACGATCCATTTTTCGTCATAGCTCGGCCACGGCTCGTACGCCAGGCTGCCGGTCCATCGCTCACCGCGCAGACGCTGCCACAACTCCTCGGCCAGGTGAGGTGCGAACGGCGACAGCAGAAGGACGAAACGCTCCGCCTGCTCGCGGTGGAGAACCTTGCCGCGATAGGCCTCGTTCACGAACGCCATCATCGACGAGATGGCCGTGTTGAACGCCATGCGCTCGATGTCGTCTGTCACCTTGCGGATCGTCTTGTGCAGCGCCCGCTCCAGCATCTCATCCATTTCGTCATTCGATACGCGGGCGGACAGTTTGCCGGTGTCCTCGTCCACGATGAGACGCCATGCTCGCTGAAGGAACCGAAACACGCCCGGAACGTCGCGCGGATTCCACGGCTTGCTCGCGTCCAACGGCCCCATGAACATCTCATAAAGCCGCAGCGCATCAGCCCCATATTCGCTGACCACTGCGTCTGGGTTCACCACGTTCTTCAGGCTCTTGGACATCTTCTCGATCGCGCCGGACAGCTTGCAGCCGTCCGACATGCGATAGGCGCCGTCGTCCCGGAACTCGATCTCGTCATAGCCGACACACGTGCCCCGCCCGTCACGATAAGCAAAGGCCCGGATCATTCCCTGGTTGAACAGCTTTGCGAACGGCTCCGGCGTCGACACATAGCCAAGATCGTATATCACCTTGTGCCAGAACCGGGCATACAAAAGGTGCAGCACGGCGTGCTCCGCGCCGCCGAGGTACAAATCGATCCCGCCGGCCGCCGCGCCCGTCATGGTTTTGACTTCTTGATTTTTTAACTTTTTGACGTTTCGGCAGCCGCCCATCCAATACTGCTCGGCCGACTCGGCGCAGAAGCGCTCGCTGTTCTTGGGATCAAGGAACCTCAGGTAATACCAGCACGAACCCGCCCACTGGGGCATCGTGTTCAACTCACGCGTGTAGACCTTGCCATCCCGCTCGACGCGCACCCAGTCCTTCGCCCGACCAAGCGGCGGCTCCGGCATGGCGTCGCTGTTGTCCGGCATCAACGAAGGGCGAAAATCGTCGAGCGCCGGAAGCTCCAGCGGCAATTCCGATTCGTCAAGCCCGACGATCTCACCGTCTGGTCCGTGCAGGATCGGAAACGGCTCGCCCCAGTAGCGCTGGCGGCTGAACAGCCAGTCGCGGAGTTTGTAGTTGACCGTCGCCCGGCCCAGGCCGCGCCCGTCCAACCAGTCGGTGATCCTTTCCTTGAAGACCGCCGTAGACAGTCCGTCGAATTCGCCCGAATGGACCGCCGTGCCCTGTCCCGCATAGGCCTCGACGAACAACCCGGGGTCGAGGAGATACGCCGGGACGCAGACCTGCTCGATCCAGCCGCTGTCACCGGCGGCCGCCGGCGTCGCTAAACGCGTGAGCCTTTCGACGGTATCCTCCCGATCGTGCCGTCGTGCGTAGGCCCGGTCAAAACCCACGCGCCGGACCTGCTCGTGCAGCCAGTCGTCCGGAGGCCGAACCACGGCCGCGACGGGAAGGTCGAACTGTTTCGCAAAGTCGAAGTCGCGCGCGTCATGCGCGGGCACCGCCATGATCGCCCCAGTGCCATAGCTGATCAGAACATAGTCCGCCACCCAGATCGGAATCCGCGCCCCGTTGACCGGATTGACCGCGCAGGCGCCGGTCGCTACGCCCGTCTTCTCCTTGGTTTCCGCCGTTCTCGCGAGATCCGACCGCCGCGCCGCGGCGTCGCAATACGCCCGCACGGCGTCGCGCTGCTCGATGCACGTGATCCGCGCCACCAGCGGATGCTCCGGCGCCAGGACCATATAGGTGGCCCCGAACAACGTGTCGGGTCGAGTCGTGAAGACCTCGATCACGTCGTCGGTCCCGTTCACGCGGAATCGGACCTGCGCGCCCTCACTCCGCCCGATCCAGTTCCGCTGCATCAGCTTGACCGACTCCGGCCAGTCCAGCAGCGAAAGACCCTCTTCGAGGCGGTCCGCATATTTCGTGATCCGAAGCATCCACTGACGCAGAGGCCGACGATACACCCGATGGTTGCCACGATCGCTGCGGCCCTCGTTGGTGACCTCTTCATTCGCCAGCACCGTGCCCAGCGCCGGACACCAGTTCACCGGCACCTCGGCCACATACGCCAACCGCCGCGAATCGACGAACTCTCGCTCCGCCTTGGGTCCGCGTGCCGACACCTCTGCGGGAATGGCCAACTCCGAGATGGGGCGAGCCTTTCCAGCCACCTCGTCGTACCAACTGTTGAACAGTTGAAGGAATATCCACTGCGTCCAGCGGTAGTAGCCCACGTCCGTTGTGGCCACCTCGCGATCCCAGTCATAGCTGAAGCCCAGCATCTTGAGCTGACGCCGGAACATCGCGATGTTCTTCTCCGTGGTGATCCGTGGATGGGTCCCCGTGTCGACGGCGTATTGCTCCGCCGGCAGGCCAAACGCGTCCCACCCCATGGGGTGCAGCACATTGAACCCGCACATCCGCCGATAACGCGCGACGATATCCGTCGCCGTATACCCTTCAGGATGGCCGACGTGCAAACCCGCTCCGCTGGGATACGGAAACATGTCCAAGACGTAGAACTTGGGGCGTGCGCCATCGAACCCCGGATCACCAGGGTTCGCCGCCGAGAACGTGTGCTCACGTCCCCAGTAGGCCTGCCATTTAGGCTCGATCTCGGTCGGAGCATACGCGGATGTCATCGTCGTCATCCCATCCATCCATAGCGGCCCGGCGACCGCAAACGCGAATCGCCTACTTTACAGGACGCATCCAAACGGAGCCAAGCCCACCACGATCGGTCTGGCAGTCTGACGCGGCAACAGGCTCGCCCGGCCCGTGGGACAGGTTACGCGGACTCCGTCCACGGCTGGAGCCGCGACAGAACAACGGCCGGCTCGGGCGTGTCGGCGGAGCCCTCACGTTGCCACACGGATCACACCAGTAAAGTCTTGTCGATGCGAGGGTTATCTTCGTCCACCGCGGAACCGTCGCGCTCGGTGTTGCCGCGAAACAACCCAACCGCACAATCCAACCTGACGGCTGCGCGACGCCGCCGCATCACCGCTCATCATAACCGCCTGTCCGGCCGTGGGTTGTGCAAGTTGGTCTTGCGACGTCCGCCGCTGACGATTGTGGTACGCCGGTTGCCCTCTCACCAACAACATCGCGGCACACGGCCCCGCCTGGTGCGGCCACCGCGGGACGGGTGGGAACACGGAACGACACACAGCACGAGGGGAGCCCAATGGACGAGAGCACGTTTCAGAAGAAACTCGCCGAGTTGGTGCAGGAGATCGATGCCCTGCCGGCGAGCGAGCGGGCCAAGCTCGAGACACTCGCCGCAGAGACCAAGCAGCGCCATCAGAAGCTGAAGGAAACCGTCAGCGGCCTGCAGGACTCGATCGATTATCTGCGTCTGTCGATCAAGTATCTTCTGTTCGACCTGGAGGCGACGCGGCGCGAGAACAACTATCTCCGCAAGATGCTCGAGGAAGACTCCGGCTCGTGAAACCGCCTGGCCCGGATCGGCGTAACACGACGAATTGCAAGTCAACCCTGAAGAGGAAGTCGTAGGAGCACGCTCCCGACCCTGCCCGTTGCCTCGAAGTCGTCCTGGGGGGGAATGATGACGCGGCAACGCCATGTCCTTGGGGGAGGACACGGCAGGGAAGGCAAATCAAACGGCAGCCGGTGCGCCGAATCGCTCATCGAGCATTCGGGCATCCTCGGAGGGGAGAGACGGAAGCGCAGGCCTCGGCCTGCGCTTCTTTTTTTGACCAGCGCATCGCGGCATCAACGACGAGCGCCCACACCTCCACGCAATCACGAGCATTGGGCGATGCAGGACTCGAACCTGCGACCCCCTCGGTGTAAACGAGGTGCTCTAGCCAACTGAGCTAATCGCCCTCCAACAGCAAGCAATCATAGATCACTGCGGCCGGACGGCAAGTCGATCGTAGCCGAGACGCCTCTCCGAGAAGCCGACCCGACAGCATGCGGTACGCCAAGAACGCGATGCAGCCGTGTCACTTCCGGCCGTAGAGGAAGGCGCACGGCTCGATTCTCGCCTCCGTTCCGCCATCGTGAACGGCGAACTTGCCACCGGACCACATCGACGCCCCGGCATACCGCCCGTCCTTGGCGACGGCGTAAAAGGTCAGTGGAATATCCGCCCGTCCCTTCTTGTCCCGGAGGCGCGGCTCCGTGTGTCGAGCCACACGCTCCAGCGTCTCCAGGCACGCCTCCTCGGGACTATTCCCTTGCCGCATCAGTTCGACGATCAGAAACGACGAGCAGTTCTGCAGGTTCGCCTCGCCGCGTCCGGTCGAGCCGGCGGCGCCCACCTCGTTGTCCACATACAGACCCGCTCCGATGATCGGCGAATCGCCGACGCGGCCGGGAATCTTGAACGCCAGTCCGCTTGTCGTCGTCACCCCGGCAATGTCGCCGGAACCATCCACCGCGCAGCAGTTGATCGTGCCCCATGTGCGTTCGATCGGATCGCCGGCACGGGCGTGCGCGCCTTTCGGATACGCTTCGGCCGGCGTGAACCAGTCATCCTTGTCCGACAGCGACTCCTTCCATTTCAACCACATCTTCCGGGCCTCGTCGTTCAGGAGATTCTCCTCCTTGAAGCCATGCGCCCGCGCAAAACGCAACGCCCCCTCGCCAACCAGCAGCACGTGGTCCGTGCGCTCCATGACGAGCCGGGCGACCGACGACGGGTTGCGAATGTTTCGCAGGGCCGCCACGCCCCCAGCCTTGTGCGTCGGACCATGCATGCAACACGAATCGAGTTCGACCACGCCGTCTTCATTGGGAAGACCGCCCAGCCCGACCGAGTGATCGTTCGGATTGTCCTCCACCTGATGGACGGCGGCGAGGACGGCATCGATCGGATCAGCATGGTTCTGGAGCATGCGCATCGCCGTCTCGATGGGCTTCCTGCCGTTCGCGCTCGAGACGACGATCGGGCGGCGCAGCGTGCGGGACGCGGCCGGCGCGGGTTGCGACGCGCTCGCGACCCCGGGCGAGTCGCGCCCCAACGCCCCAACCGCTGTTGCAGCCGCCGTCGTTTTCAGAAAGCGTCGACGCGTCCATCGCAAACCAACAGACTTGTTCATGCATCACCTCCGAGGGTCAACGTGGTCCATACCATGCCGGAGCACGGCCCGCCGGTCAATCGCCCCGGCTGCCGGAAGACGCGGGTTGGGTGGCATTCGCCACGGGCTCCGTTCGAATCAGATAGGCGTCATAGACCTTCAGCGCCGCGGCCTCAATCGTCACGCTTCCGCCGTCGGCCGTAAACGCCACGTCGATCGGCGCAGGTCCGTCGGGCGTGAAGCGTTCAACGGAAACGGCCCGGCGGGAGGCGGGAACCCGCACCGTCACGCGAATCGGCCCGGTCTCCCCGTGCGGGTCAAAGTTGACACGATGCAGCACGAGGCGCTCCGCGCCGGCGGAGGCCGTCAATTCGACGGCAACGGACGAAGAGAAACGACCTGCGACCGCCAGCGGCCGATCGGCGACCCAGCGGACGGTCTCATGCAATACATCATCATACGCCGGCTTCGCCCGTCGCGGGCGATGCGAGCGAGCGATCTTCAGCCATACGTTCTCCATCGGGCCGGGGCGAGGCAGGTACGCCACGCGAGCAGGCCGGCCTCCGCCGTAGACAAACCTCACGGCCCGGTCGGGCGCGGACTCCGGCGGTGAGCCGGCTGCGTGGGCAAGGAGACGGTCGATCAACGCCGGCGTTCGCGCGTGGCCGAGTTCATCCCTGACGCCGCATGGACCGATCACGACCAGCCCGCGGCCACCGCGAAGCTGCGCCTCGATCCACGCGATGTCGCGATCGCTGAGGCGCTCGGCACCGCCCAGCATGATGATCGGGGGCACCCGGCCCTGGTCGGGAGCACTATCGCGCCGCGCGGACGCGCCAAGCTCCCGGATATCAAAAATGAAATGGTGCGCCGCGAGAGCCTGCTCCGTCTGAATCGCGAGGATCCCGGCGGCGCCGCCGGCGTACAGTCCGGACTCTCGTGATCGATACAGGCACACGTCGCCGGCACACCGCTGGCCCGCGAAGAGCACGCGATGCGCCCGGGAAAAGCGCGCCATCTCCAGGACGTTCTCCCGAAGCGGCGCTCGGACGGTCGCCTCCCCGGACAGATGCCCTTCGCGCAGAAACGCCACGCAGCCCACGGCGCCGTGGTTGAATGCGAGGGCCTGCGCTGCCTCGATCGCACTCCGTGGCGTCGGCAGGACGAGAGGCGCTGCCTTGTACTGAGCAATCAAATGCCGAATCCGTCCCCGCGCACCGACGGAAAGACGTATGTCGGCCCAGAGCACGTCAGCCAACGGCCACAGACTCGGCGGATCCACGGCCGGGCCGGCCACCGGCGCGACCTGCCGGTCCAGCCCCTGCCCCTTCAGACATATCAAGACGCCAGTATTCTCATCGCGCGCCGCGTCGCGAATCGCCGAAAGGCTGTCCGCCAGGGCAGCGATCCGATATTCCGTTCGGAGTGTCTCGCGACCCTCGTCCGTCCGCCGTCCATCGTCGACGACCGCCGATGACCGACGACGAAGGTAGGCCTCAAAGTCGGCGACGCCCGACGGTTCTCGATTGACCGCCATCACGAAGTCGGGCAGGACGATCATGTCCGGATCGGTCGCCCGGACGGCCCCGCGAACGAGTCGATCCGACCGCGTACGCTCCCACCGGGAAATCCGTGACGTCATCATCCGGCCAAACCGACCGGCCGGAAACGGTCTGCCCTCGCGTGAAAGCGTCAGCACATCGGCAACGCCCGGCTCTGCCTCGGCCCATCGCTCCGGGTCCACGCTGCCGATGGGAATGATTACGCCCACCTTCATGCCGGCGGTGTGGCACGCTCGCGCAAAGGCGATCGTTCGCTGGCGAGCGTCGCGCTCCCGTTCCTCCGGATCGTATCCACCATACGGAAGGACGACCAGATTGACACCCATCGCACGAAGCTGCTTCAGCGTCTCCGCCGTGTGCAACCGGGCGTAGGCGGCCAGCTCGTCGCGCGTCGGCTTCTTGAGCCGTCCGGCCGTTGTAATCCACGCCTGTTCTTCAACGCTCAAGACCGAGGCGGCGACCACCAGCCCATCCGATTCCCACCAGTTCTCGCCCGTCGGTCGCGTCGTCGGTGCCGGCCGCGTCTGTTGACAGATAGCAATCGCCAACAGCAACACGCCACGGATACAAAGCGGCATTTCGTTCATCCTCCTTGCGATCCCGAATCGAGCGCGGCGGAGCGCGGCCAAGACCCAGCCGCTCGCCGGACCGCCTCGGAACCACGTCCGAAAAACGGTCCCGCTTGCCTCGCCGAACGATCCCTGTAAACTGCCGCCACGGCGTCAGTTAGACGGTAGGCCCCGGTGCCGGGCGTTCCGGACGCACCCCGTTCTAACCTATGGCCAATTGCGCTGTCTACACTTATGAGCGACGATGCCGGACAGGAACCCAATGCCGCCGCGGAAGCCCGAGAACGGGATGCCGACGCCGTCCGACGCACGCTCGACGGCGACCTGACCGCGTTCGATCGACTGATCGAGGTCCACCAGCGGCGAGCCGTGGCGGTAGCCTACCGGCTGCTCGGCAACATCGACGACGCGATGGACGTCTGCCAGGACGCGTTCGTGCGGGCCTTCCGGTCGTTGGCGACACTCGCAGATCCGGCCCGGTTCGGCGGCTGGCTCATGCGGATCGTCAGCAACCGGGCGCTGAACTACCGCCGAGACCGCCGTCGCACCGTGTCCCTCAGCACCGGGAATGACGACCCGGGCGTGGACGAAAACACCTTGGCTGACCGCCCCGAGCATGGCTCGAACCCGGCCGAAGGTCGCCTCCTGACCGCCGAGACCGAGCAGGCCGTGAGCAAGGCGATCGAGCAACTGCCCGACAGGCAACGGCTCGCCTTGGTCCTGTTCGCAATCGAGGGCCTGCCTCAAAAGGAGGTCGCGGAAATCCTCGAGTGCAGCGTCGAGGTCGTAAAGTGGAGCGTGTTCCAGGCCAGAAAGACGCTCAAGGAGACGCTCAGCGAGTATCTGACATGATGAATCGCGACGCACAACTGGAGCAGCTCTTGAGCGAGCGCGGCGACGGGCTGCTGTCGAGCGAAGACCGGGCCGCTGTCGAGCGGGCGATGGCGCGCAACGACGACACGGCCCGCTCGGCTCGAGCCTATGAGCGGCTCAGCCGACTGCTGTTCAATTGGCGCGTGCCCCCGGAGACGATCGACTGGAACGTCAGCGCCCGCCAGATTGCCGCCCGTACAAAGGAGACCGTTCTCCACCAGCGGCGTGGCGCCGCAACCGACCGGCTCGTGCAACAGTGGGCGAAGCCGATGCCGCACGTTGACTGGATGGCCCTCGCCTCGCGAATCTCCTCGGCGGTTCGCTCGAACGCGGATGCCCGCCATCGCGTAAGCGGTCGCCACAGGCGCCGGAGGCGGATCGTGGCGGCGGTCCCACTGGCGACCGCCGCCGTGGTGGCGTTCGCGGTGCTCGGCTGGCGAACGCCGGTCCCCACGCCATCCAACGAGGCTCCCCGTCGGACCATCGTGCTGGTGTCGCTGGAAGTGCCGGAGCCCGCCGGCACGATTTCAATCACCGTCGACCGCGGAACGCTTGACGCCCCGGCGGCGGCCGACGACGGTCCCATGGGACAGGTACTGGCGTTTGGTCCAAAGGCGAGCGAACTCGCCGAACCCGGCGATGATGCGTTCTATTATTGAGAGGTCCGAGCCATCACGATCCCGCGTCTCGACCCATGCACCGCCGTGATGTTCCAATGCCGCCCAGTCGGAGGACCGGAGCCATGAGCCAATCCGTACGAGTCGCCTTCATCATTCTTGCCGTTGCGATCACGTCCTGGTATCGGTCATCGGCGTCGGCGCAAGACGACGCCGGCGTGGCCCGGGCTATCGACCGCCGCTTTGAGCAACTCGACTTCGCCGGCCGACCGGTGGTTGATGTGTTGGCCGATCTCGGTCAACGGGCGGGCATCCCGATCATCGTCGACGACCGGGCCGTCGAGCTTCTCCCCTGGGGTCGCAAGACACGACTGAGCGACGTCACGATCAAACACGCCACCCTGCGTGATGCGCTGTCCAGGATCACCGAGATTGTCGGCATGACCTATGAGGAACGCGACGGAAAACTCGTCGTGGTCGCCGGTCCGCCGCTGGAGTGCATGAACCGTCGCGCGACCTGGGCGGATCTCAAACTCCTGGACCGCTGCAACCACACGCAGTATTCCACCGACGCGTTCAAGACCTTCCCGGTGCAGTATCGCATCACGAGCAAGGTCGACGCCCGGGCGATGCTCGCCACGCAACTCGCTCGAGCCGGACGCGGTACGGTCGCACAGATGCTCGAGGTCGCGACGGCCTCGCTCGGCTGGACCTGGTTTCCAAACGGCGACCACCTCGTCATCATGACCTGCCAGGCGCAGATCGCTCACAGGCTCGCCCGCCGCGTCACCTGCCGATACATGAACGAGCCGCTCTCCGCTGTCCTCGTCGACCTGTCAAAAAAGGCGGATGTCTGTCTCAACCTCGAACCGGGCATGATGCGGAAACTCCCCCCCTCAATCGCCCAAAGCTTCACGCTTGTGCTTCAGCAGTCGTCGCTCCGCCAGGCGCTCGAAGTCATCTGTGCCGAGACGGGGCTGAAGTACGAAATGCGCCGCGACGGACTGAGCGTCGGCCTCGCCGCCGACGCCTCAGCCGGCGGCACGGCCAAACCTCGGCGCTCTCCCTATGTATGCAAGATTTCCGTGCCCGGCCCCGACGGCAGCTTTTCCTACGAGTTCCTCGTCCGAGAGAACGAGTTGCCCGCCGATATCCTCGACTACCGGCGACAGATCATCGAAGCCACTTTGGACAAGATGCGGGCCGACATGGCCCCGAATGCATCGATCCGGTCCGGGACCGCCGGTCCCCCGTAGCGGCGATCCACCGGGCGGACGGCACGACCTGTCGATCGGCAGTTCGTGCCGCCCGCCGGGGACACTTCGACAATCACCGGCGCCTGCAGCGCCGCCGTCTCACGCTCATCCAGCCCACGCCGAACAGCGTCAACCCCGTCATCGTCAGCCCCAGAGCCACTGCCGCAAGGAAGAAGCCACCGCCGCAGATCGGGAAGACGGGAGGCAGGAACGGACCGTCGTTCGGACCGTGGCCAAACTCGTCATTGGGCCGATCGTCACAGGCATCTCCAAAGTGGTCCTGGTCGGCGTCCGCCTGTCCGTCGTTGAACTTATCCGGACAATTGTCGCAGGTGTCGCCAACACCGTCGCCGTCCGAATCACGCTGGTCGGGGTTTCCGAACAGCCGGCAGTTATCACTCCCGTCGTTGATGCCATCGCCGTCGGAGTCGGGGTCGAATTGGTTCGGGACCCCGTCCTGATCGGCGTCGAAATCCCGACCCTGGCACTCCAAGCGATCGGACACCTCGTCGTTATCCGAATCGCCATCGTACGCGTCGGGGACGCCATCCTTGTCGTGGTCCTCCGTCAGGCTCTCGCCAAAGCACCCGTCGCCATCGCAGTCCTTCGGATCGCCGGAGCGGCAGACGTGCTGTCCCTTCGTCACGAAGAAGTACTCCACCGCCGTTCGCTCGAGGGTTGGCACGGCCACACTCTTTGATGGATCGTTCGCGAAGACCGCCTCGCCCGGATCGTTGATCGTGTTTGCGCCGGTTCCCACAAAAATGCGCACCTCATACATGCCGTAAAAGGGCATATCCGTGATCTTGCCGGTATAGCCCTCTCCGCCGCCCGTATCGAACCCGCTCGCCAGGGGCACCGACACAATGCTGCCGTCCGGACGCTGGACCACCGCGGCGATCTGGTCGACGTTGTGTAGCGCCGTGTCATAGATGGGCGTCACCGTCAGCTCGACGGCCTTGGTCGGATCGCTGACGATCTGCCGATCCAGGTCGGTGAACAGGTCCACCCGCGGGTTGTCGGAGATCACGCTGATGTTGCCGGTCTGGATCTGCGCCATGCCGGGCGTTCCGCGGACGCGAATCCGCCACGTGCCCGGGTTCGGATCCGTGATCTCAACCAGCAGGAAGAAACTATCGCGAACGACCCGCATCTTCGGATCCGGCACCGTGGAATCAAACAGGATCGGGCCGGGACCGGCCGGGCCGTCGAGCGCGACCTCCACGCCGAAACCGGACATGTCCCCCATGTCGCCCGCCAGCACGAGCGTGCCGGTGTGGGTCCCGTCCTCGAAGATTACCGAAAACGCCATGTCATTGGGAGACAGGTCGGGCGCCGGCAACGGGTTCAACACATCAAATCCAGCTCCCCAGCCGGACGGGTCGCGCGCCTCCGACTGGCTGGCATCATCTCTGGACTTGGCCCGCTGGTTCACACTGTAGGGCAGGAGCGGAATCAGGATGCCCGTGTTGCGATAGCGTGCCCACTGCTGAACGAACGCCCCGACCAGAGTCGCGGCATCCCGCGAGTCGACCCGGGCGCCGCTCGTCTCGCCGGAGATGTTGCTGAGCGTGCTGTCGTCGGACGCGCCGCCGGTCGAGATCGTGAACACGCGGATGCCCTGCGCCTGAAGGTCCGGAACCACGGACTGGGGCGTTTCGCCGGCCGTGTTGACGCCGTCGGAGATGAGGAAGGCGGTCTTGTTCAAGGCTCCGACCTCCGCGCCGAAGAGCAGCGTGGAGGAAGTCAGCGCGCGGCCGATGGCCGTGTTCCCGCCGGCGCTCAGCGCTCCGACGTTCGCCTCCAGGCCGGCGAGCGTCCCGGCATTGACGTCTTGAAACGCGGCGTCGAGCGAGGCAAGCTCGTTGAATGAGACGATGCCGGCGCGCACACCCTGGCCGCTCGCCAGCTCCAGCCACGCCCGTGCGGCGGCCTGAAGAAACGCCAGACGCGTCTGGGTGCAGTCGCCCGCCTCGTCCACGCTTCCGTCGCCGTCGTCATCGACGCCATTGCCGCAGACTTCGCCGCCGTCACTCTCGGTGTTCCAGTTCATGCTGCCGGAGCGGTCGAGCACCAGCAGAACGGTGTCCGTCGCACCGCAGTTATCAACATATGTAGGATTGGTTAGCCCGCCCGGCGCCGCGGCCGTGGGCAAGGCCGCCGGCGCGGCCAGAAACGAGTAGTTCGCGACCAGCTTTGGCCAACACGCCATGCCGGACATGTCCGTCTGCTGCGACGTCTCGTACTGACCGGTCCCAGGATTATAAAAGCCGCAATTGGTCGTACACGGCGCGGCGCCGGTCGTGCACGGTGTTCCCTCGCCCGTGACCGTGTCATGGCCGCCCGTCGTGCAGTACTCCGTCTGTGTGAATCCGCTCGGCTGCTGCATGAGGCACTGGTTCTGTTCTGTCAGGTTCGCCGTTTCGATGCACTGCCCGTAGCCCCAACAGGCGCCGAAGCGGCTCTGCTCGCTGTATTCGTCCGCCAGCCCCAGGGCCAGATGGCTGAACTCGTGGGCGATCACCGTGTTCGTCAGGCTGTCCTGGTAAAGGTTGATGTGAATCCCACTCCGGCCCACCCCCGAACCGTCGTTCCAGAACGTCGTACCTGCCCGGCCGGTCGACGCGAAGATCCACGCGTCGGCCAGGTCCTCGTTGACGGCCCCACACGTCAACGTCACCGTCCCGAAGCGAAGCTGCCCTTCGCTCGCGTCCCACAGCACCAGGCTGGCCGCCGTGATCTGAGTCTGGATGTTCGTGAGGTCCGCCGCCGTCGGTGGAAACCGGAAGTTCACCGTGACGTTGATCGTTCCGTTGTTGTTGACGGCACCACTGCCGGCCATCGCCGGCGCGGCGGCCAGCAGCGTTCCCAGAAGCGTTGCGAGAACCACACACCGACGGAATAGCGAGACACGACCGCCAAACCGGCGGGACGGCGTAGTAAACGAGCGAAACATCCTCTTCTCCTTAAAAAGCTGTCAGAGTACCCAGATCAAAACTTGTTCCCAAGCCTCCACCCGTGTATCGGTGCACGTGCCCAGCCGCGTTAGCCGTGGCGAGTCTCCCATCTAGCACCCGCCATACCTTCCCAGGTTCCCGCTCCTTATCGGCCGAATAGACCACTCGAAGCGGAACCCGCTGGCCGGGTCACCCGCACACGTCTCCCATGCAACTACGCAACTGTCGTGCCAACAGGCCGACGTCCGACAAGAATGTCCGTGCGCCGCCGCGACCTGGGCAACTTTCCAGTCGCTGGGCATCCTGACCCGCACACCGATGGTCAATAGGGGTAGATTCAACCCGGTCATGCCTCTGACGCGGCCCCGCCGGCGCAGTTCAGCGTATATGAGCGGTGTCCAACCAGAACCGCGACGGGAGGGGAGGGGAGGGGAGGGGAGGGGTCCCGATCCCTCAAGTGGACGTGCCACTACGACGATAGGCGCACAGCAGAGCTGCGCCTCACCCGATCAGACCGATGTGCTCCAAACAGAGCTGCGACTGTAAGAGAGCGGCCGCAATGACGCGCGCTGCGGTGTACGAGTGTCGGCACCCCCGGAACGTTACAACACCGACAATATCGCCGTCGGACAGGAGACCAGACTTATGAAGACAAATAGCGCAAAACATTTCATGCGGATGACGGCCGGTGTGATGGCCGGTTTGGCCGTCTGGCTTGGGGCAAACTGTGGCTTCAATCTTTTTCCATCACCGGTTGGAGGCAATGAAGCCAAACCCGGCGCCTCGACCACCATCAAACTGGCCGCCGACTTCCAGAAAGACGCCACCGCCGGCGCCAGCGCGGCGAGTCTGCCCTGCGACCCGCTCGTGTCGGTATCCGACTTTCCCGGTCTGCAGAGCGGACTGGACTGTGACGGCAATGGCGGCGCCGTTCGTTACGTCACACCGCTGGAATTCAAGGTCGCGCTGAAGACACTGGCGTTTGTCGACTCCAACGGCAACGCCATCGACATCGTCGCCGATACAGGCACCCTGGCCCAGGCCCAGGTCCTCGATCTGACCCAAGTCGTCACGCTCCCTTCCCAGAGTCTTCCCGCGGGCTTCTATCCACTCTATCGCGCCGAGATCTACTACTATGAGTTGACCATGCCCCTGTACGACGCCAACAATCCGAAGACCCTTCGTGTCTACGCCAGCGATGACGACTTCCCGGCCGAAGGCTCCCTCGGACACCATCAGGGCGACATCACCCTCATTGACTCGGCGGGTGCCGAGCTGGGTTTCGTGGATGCCGGCGCGTTGTGGCAGACTGCCGCGCT
The DNA here is from genome assembly GCA_046754505.1 of Phycisphaerae bacterium. Classification (GTDB taxonomy): domain Bacteria; phylum Planctomycetota; class Phycisphaerae; order UBA1845; family UTPLA1; genus JAPULF01. Next base: position 21,338 of record JBHHVX010000024.1, read on the forward strand.
GCTCCAGACGAGGGGGACCGTGAACGGCGCGAGCGGAACGGATTCTGAGACCGGTCACCTGCGGGGACTCTACGGCGACGCCAGCCTCTGGAACGACGCGGCTCAGATGCAGGGCGCCGCACGCGACATCTTCTTGTTGGAAGGGGAGCTGAACTTGACCGTCGGACAGACCAACCAGGCGATCACCTTTTCATTCAATGTCAAGGATGCCTGGTTCTATGAGGATTTCGACGCCAATCAGTTGTTCAACCCTTGCGAGAACGGAACGCAGGACGGTTGCGGCGGAGCCTGGTCTCCAGTCTTGAATCCACCCAGCGTGACCATCCAGTCGGTGGTCACGACCATGCCTTCGACCATGCCCGCGTCCTGACATCCTGTGTCCACGCGGTCGCTCCTCCGCTGGATGGAATCCCGGCGGAGGAGATGGATTCAGCGGACCTCGCCGTTCGCCGCGGTACATGCCGAACCGGTCCGTCCGGGGCCTGCCGGCAGGGCTGCGTCGGCCGTGGTGGCGCGGTCACAACCACCGGTTCGCCGCTCGGCCCTCGCGAGCGAACGAAAGACCATGACACCCGATAGAGCGAACACAAAGGCGACCCCGAACGCCGGCCAGCCGAACCACGCATAAAGAGCCGTACCCATGAACGGGGCCGCCAGCCCGCGAAGGCCGGCCAGCGTCACGTGTATTCCCATGTAGATATCCGTCTTGTCCGGTTCGGCAAAGTGCAGGTGCCCGAGGTTCCAGGCGATCGCCCCGCCTCCCCGGCCAAGCCCCTGAGTCAGCGTGGCCAGAGCGATAGCGGCAAGCATGACCGGAAAACCGACGGCGCTGTCGACCCCTGCGTACTCGAGAACGGCCGCCCCAATCCCGCCAAACACGGTCGCGGACGCCCAGACAGCGCCGTTCACACAACGGAAACGCACGGCTCCCACGCGATCGAACAACGCCGCCCAAGGCATCAACGAACCCATCATCAGCGCCCGCGGAAGCACCTCCAGCAGGTTGCAACTGTGAAAATATGACAGATAAAGTTGCCGCGTAACGATGATCGTCAGCACCGGCATGATCATCATGTTGGCCGAGCCGATGAGCATCATCGCGAGGCAGTACCGGGCGAACGCCCGATCACCGCGAAGAACCCGGATCATGGACGCGAGGAGGCCGTCCCGATCCGCCGCCGCGACGCCCGCCGCCGTCTCGGCCGCCCGGCGGAGCTCCAGCCGTTCGCCCCGCACGTGCATCGGGCGCAGAGCCAGAACGGAGATCATCCCGACCGCCGCCGCGACCGGGTAGATCATCGTATAAATCAAGGGGTCCATGTCGAAGAGCAGCGACACGGCCGTGACCGTCGCGATGCCCATCGAGAATCGTACGAGCTGCAAGCGAGCCGCGATCCGGCCGCGGAAGACCTGCGGATAGTTGTGCTTCCACAATCCCGCGCGAACGGTCAGACACCCGGACAGCATCATCCGCGCGAGCAGGATCTGTGCGACGAAGACCCACCCGCCCGCCGGACCGGCCGGGGCCAGGGCGATCGACCCGATCATCAGCGCCGTCGCCAGGGCAAAGACCATGAACAGCGGGCGCTTCCGCCGGCCCGCCGCGATCCGGCCCCAGAGCAGGCCCATCAGATTCGCGACCATGGGCGTCGACATGACGAGTGTGATCAGGAACCAGTCGGCGTGAAAGGTCTTGGCCGCGACGACCGACGACACGCTCCCCTCGAACGTCCCGGCGAAGACGCCCCACATCAGCAGATGGCGAATCTCGATCAGGTAATTGCGGCGCGCCATGTACGGCACGCGTCCAACGCCGAAGAAGTCCACGGGGTGTCTCACGTCGAAGTCGGCAGGGAAGCCGGGGTTGAATCCCGGAGCAAACGTACAGTATAGCGCGCATCGGTCATGCTTGTCTGCGGCACAACCACTCCGCGTCGGCAGAAGCGGTGATCTACTCCATGCTGACGGTGAAGCGATCCTTGAAATGCAGGTAGAACAGACCGATCAGACGCATCGCCACGAGGAACAGGTACGTCTGAACGACCTCAAGGAATATCCGCGCGACGATGCCGGCCGACATCAGATCGGGAATCGCCAGGTTCACACCGAACGACGCGATGACGCTCCCCATCGTCGTCGCCACAAATAGAATCAGGACCACACCCAACATCAGCCACGTCGCCAGGTACGGCAGGATCGATCGCAGAATCGTTGTCACGATCAGGTCCAGCCGCGCCAGCGTCTGCACGAAACCCAACGCGAACATGATCACGATGATCGGCCAGAAGAACACACCGATCGCCATCATCACCGGCACGCCAAGCCCGGGAAGCGGCACGCCGAAAGCAATCAGCAGACCATACGTGACCGCCGGCAGCAGCGCCACCGCGAACGACCCGATAAAGCGAAAGGCCGGTTTGAGAATGTCCTCGACAAAACCTTCCTCGATCTTGATTCCGGGCATCTCGTCCGAACCGCTGGCCGTGTCCCGCACAGTCGACAGATAGACCGCCGCCAGCCAGCCGAAGATAAAAAACGCCCCAACCGCACCAATGATCGGCGCGTACGCCAGCGGAAACCGCATGCACGCCAGCAGGGCGATGAAGACGAAGCTGAACAAATTCGTGACGTTTCGGAACGGATAGCTGAAGCTCGAAAATGCATCCGCCCAGTAGCCGCGCCGCGGACGCGCGATCTCATCCCCCGGTCCGCCTGAACCGGCGGCCCCGGGCGGTGTGTCACCCGCCGCATAGTCCAACTCCACAGTGGTCTCGATTTCGACAACGCGTGGCGCTACGCCGTTTGGCCGAGGCGCCGCCCCAGCGGCGTCGGCCTCAAGCTCGGTCAGCAGGGCGCCCGTGGCGCCGTCCAGCGACGCCGGCTGCAGATCGAGTTCCACAGGCTCGATGTCCAGCGCGACCGGCTGCGGCTCGACCGCCGGTGGGGGAGAGGGCGGCTCCCGCGAGCCACCACCGCCTTCCAAAGACGCCACACGCGATCGGGCATCGTGAAACTTCTCCGGGGAAATGCGGAACTGCTTCTGACAGTTCGGACACACCACCATTCGACCCGCCGCGGTCGCCGGGATCCGCAGCTTCTTGCCGCACTTGCATCGAACCAAAAGAGCCATGTTCTGACCCACCGGTGAAAAAAGACGCCGGCCGCATACACCTCACCGAACCACCCCGAGGATACCCGATCGGCCGCTCCCGAGTCCATCCGAAACTCGGGCTCCCGCTCTTTTTGCTCGCTCCCGTGAACGACGCGAAGACAGAATCAGGCCCATCAAGCCGCGTAGGGTCTGCTGTGCACGCCACGATGCCGATAGTCGTGGCATTGCAGCGACCCACTGCGCTGCGGCGCCGGCGGATCAACCCGGCGCCGCCGATCGCGTTCGTAGGAACCGCCCCGTGTAGCTCGCGTCCGTCGCGGCGACCTGTTCCGGCGTCCCCTCGGCGACGATCCGCCCACCGGCCTCGCCGCCTTCCGGGCCGAGATCAATGATCCAGTCCGCCTGGCGGATCACGTCCAGGTTGTGCTCGATGACGAGAATCGTGTGCCCCAGGTCGCACAAGCGGTTGAGCACGGCCAGCAGATTGTGAATGTCGGCGAAGTGCAACCCGGTCGTCGGCTCGTCCAGAACGTAGAGCGTGTGGCCCATCGCCGTCTTGCCCAGCTCGGCCGCCAGCTTGACCCGCTGGGCCTCGCCGCCGGACAGTGTCGCCGACGACTGGCCCAATTCGACATAGCCGAGTCCGACATCCACCAGCGCCTGGAGCAACTGCCGGATCGCGCTGAAGCTGTCGAAAAAAGCCAGTGCCTCCGCAGCCGACAGCGCCAGCACATCGGCGATCGACCGCCCGCGAAATCGCACGTCCAGGGTCTCGCGGTTGTACCGTGTGCCCTTGCATTCCGCGCAGCGGACGAATACGTCGGGCAGGAAATGCATCTCGATCCGTCGCGTGCCCTGTCCCTGACACGCCTCACACCGCCCGCCCTTGACGTTGAAGCTGAATCGCCCGGCGGAGTAGCCGCGCATGCGCGCTTCCCGCGTCCGGGCATAGAGGGCGCGGACCAGATCCAACACACCCGTATAAGTCGCCGGGTTGCTGCGCGGCGTCCGGCCGATTGGCGCCTGATCGATCTCGATGACCTTGTCGATCCGCCCCGTGCCAATGATCCGCTCGTGAGCCCCCGGGCGTTCGTGCCCGCCGTGCAGGCGCCGTTTCAACGCCCGCAGCAGAATGTTATTGACCAATGTCGACTTACCAGAGCCGGACACGCCCGTGACACAGCAGAAGACGCCCAGCGGAAACCGCACGTCGATCGACTTCAGGTTGTTCTCCCGGGCGCCCTTCACGTCGATCACCCGCTGACGGTGGATGCGACGCCGCGTGTTCGGCGGATCAATCGTCAACTCTCCCCGCAGGTAGCTCGCCGTGACCGATTCCGGCGAGGCCAGCATCGTGGCATAGTCCCCTTCGGCCATAATCCGCCCGCCGTTCGCACCGGCCCCCGGACCGACGTCGATGATCCAGTCGGCAGCCCGAATCGTCTCCGCGTCGTGCTCCACGACGAGCACCGTGTTGCCCAGCCCCGTCAGACGGCGCAAGGTGCCGATCAGCCGGGCGTTGTCACGCTGATGCAACCCGATCGTCGGCTCGTCCAGCACGTAACAGACGCCCACCAGACCGCTGCCCACCTGCGTTGCCAGCCGGATGCGCTGCCCCTCTCCGCCAGACAGCGTGTTGCTCGCGCGGTTCAGCGTCAGATAGCCGATCCCTACGCTCGACATGAAACGCAGACGCTGGCGGATCTCCTTGAGGATCGGTGCCGCGATCTCCGCTGCCTCTCCGACCGGCGCCAGCGTGTCGAAAAAGCTGAGCGCCGTGTCGATGCTCATCCGCGTCACGGCGTCGATCGTGACGGTGCCGATGCGAACCGCCAGACTCTCGGGCCGCAGCCGCGCGCCGCCACAGGTCTTGCAGGGCCGCTCCGACAGATACGCGTGCAGGCGCGACTTGACCGCTTCGCTTTCCGTCGATCTCCAACGCCGATCCAGGTTCGGGATCACGCCCTCGAACTCGTGCCCGTATTCCGCCTCGTCCTCCGACGCGGTGCCGTGAAGCAGAATCCGCCGCATCCGCTCCGGTAGTTTGTCGAACGGCGTCAGCGGAGAGACATGAAAGCACGCGCAAAACTCTCGAACCAGACGGGAATAGATTGCCGTCATCTGACGACCCCCGCGCCGCCAGGCGTCGATCGCGCCGCGCTCCAGCGATTGTGAGGGGTCCGGCACGATCAGCTCCTGATCGAACTCCAGCACGATTCCCAGGCCGTCACAGGTGGGGCATGCCCCATGAGGCGAGTTGAACGAGAAGGCTCGCGGCTCCAGTTCCGGCAGGCTGACGCCGCAGCGTGTGCACGCATAGCGCTCGCTGTAGATCGTGTCGCGCCAGGCCTCGCCGCCGCCGCGCGATCCGCTCGCCGATGGCTGATGGGAGACGATGACGAGGCCGTCACTCATTCGCAGGGCCGTCTCGATCGATTCCGACAGCCGGGTCCGCAGGTCCGGCTTGATGACCACGCGATCCACGACGGCCTCGATCGTATGCTTCCGGCGGGCGTTGAGCGCCGAAAGGCTCTTGATCTCCTGAACCTCCCCATCGACCCGAACGCGCACAAATCCTTCGCGAAGCACCCGCGCGATGACTGCGCGATGTTCGCCCTTCTGTCCGCGAACCATCGGTGCGAGAACGATCACCCGCGTCCGCTCCGGCAGGCCCGACACCGCGTCCACGATCTGTCCCACCGTCTGCTGCGTGACGCGACGCCCGCACTTCGGGCAGTGAGGTGTACCGATCCGCGCGAACAGCAGCCGGACATAATCGTAGATCTCCGTCGTCGTGGCCACGGTGGATCGCGGGTTGCTCGCGCCGCTCTGCCGGCCGATCGCGATCGTCGGTGGCAGGCCGGTGATCTGCTCGACATCGGCCTTGCCCATCTGTTCGAGAAACTGCCGCGCGTACGCCGACAGAGACTCGACGTACTTCCGCTGGCCCTCCGCATAGATCGTATCGAACGCCAGGCTGCTCTTGCCCGAGCCGCTCAGTCCCGTGATGACCACCAGCTTGTCACGCGGAATGCGCACCGACACATCTCGAAGGTTGTGTGTCTTCGCGCCACGGACGTGGATGAACCGTGTGGTCGAATCTTCCATCAGCCGTCGAGTCTCGCTCACAACCCCCGCTCTCGCCGCGACACACCCGCAACCGGTCTCCTCGGGCCAGTGCGAATCCGTCATCGTACGAGCGACGGTTCGGCCGGGTCAACGATCGTCGTTCAGCTTGTCGCGGCCACACAGCCGGTAATTGTGTCAGGCCGAAGAACGGGCAGTACGCAAATGCGAAGATCACCGCCGGTTCATCTGGACCGGCGAACCCACCGTTCATAGAATGCTCAGACGACCGCTTGCTGTGATGGAGAGTCCAGATGGACCTACCGTGTCCCACCGAAATCAGCCTCGACAACCCATCCCTCGCCCTGATACGGGATGTTGAGGAGACCGCGCGGCGTGTTAACGAGCATCGCCCGCTGCCGCCTGACGTCGTACGCCGAATCGAGGACGAGTTGCTGGGGTCTAGGGTCTTCAGCAGCAACGCGATTGAAGGGAGTTCGCTGGATCTGCGTGAGACGATCATGATTCTCAAGTCCGGCGTCGTCGGCGCTCGGAAGAAGCGGGATGCCGTCGAGGCCCGTAACCTTGGCGATGCCGCCCGCAAGATACTTGAATGGAAGGACGTCGGTCAGGAGTGCTATACGAGCGAAAGACTTCGTGAAGTCCACGGCATCATCGTGCGGCAGATCGACGACGAGTGGGCAGGACGCTATCGCGATTTCGGCGTCATGATTCGAGCGGCGAAGTACCAACCTCCCGACGAATCACTGGTTCCGTCGCTGATCGACCAAGCGATGGAGATGCTGCGGGAGAGCACCGATGCCAATGCCGTCCTTGCCGCCGTTTGGGCGCACTGGGCTATCGCGCGGATCCACCCGTTCCGGGATGGCAATGGCCGCGTGGCCCGTCTCTGGCAAGATCTTGTCTTGTACCAGAATGGGCTGACCTGCGCGGTCATCAGACCTGAAGACCGGAGAGAATACTTCGACGCCTTGGGCCAGGCCGACGAAGGCGACTTCGACCCGCTCGTTCAATTGGTCGCGCAACGAATCTCCTTCACATTCGACAAGTACCTGACCGCGATCCGAGACCGCGAACAAGAGGACGAGTTTGTCAAGCAGTTGGCCGCGGAGGCCGACTCACGTGCGGCGGACACTCGAAAGCTCGCATACGTGCGGTGGTCGCGAAGGATGGAACAACTTCGATGGGAATTCGAAATCTACGCGTCTAAAATCAGCGATGCTTCGAAGGACATCAAGATTCAAGTGCGCCCTTATGATCTAATCGATCAATCGCGTTGGGAGAATATCCGATCTCGTCACGGAGCGGAGCGAACGTGGTACTTCATCGTCGACTGCTTCGCGGGACAGCGCCGGATTCGGTATTTTTTCTTCTTCGGCTTTCATTACTGGAGGGACCTCCTGGACGATGAGCACGACCGATCCGAGCAACGCGTGTGTTTACTGGTCAGTGAAGGCGAGGGAAGCGGCGAAGCTAGGCGTCTGGAAGATGTTCAAGGTTGTCCCGTCACGCTGCGAGAAATCTTCATCGTAGACGGAGGATACGTGCGCAGGCGCTTCGACCCCGGCTCCGGGAATGAGGTGTATGATCGAAATATAGCGCCATTGGAGATCGCAAAGGACTTCTTCCGAGAGGTCGTTCTGGGGCGGTTGACCTGACCGCCGCACCGTGCAAGCCCATGCCTTGCAGCCGGCGGTGGGCTATGGGACCCGTGCATCACGCTTCGGTAATCGCGCGACACCGCCGGCTCGAACAAGTACAAGAGACCCTTCGGAGCCAAGGCTCATGCGCAAGAACGACGGATACAAATGGTTTGTCAAAGGCGACCTGGACGGGTTCTTCGGCCTGGCCGTCGACAACCTCGTCCAAGTGCTCGTCATCGTCGCATTGTGCAAGCAGCTCTGTGGGTTCACCGACGACCTGATCTTCGGGCGCCTCCTTCCCGGCATCGCCGTGAGCTTGCTGATCGGCAACCTCTACTACGCCCTGCATGCCCGGCGCGTCGCCCAGCGCGACGGCAACCCTGCCTGCACGGCTTTGCCCTACGGCATCAACACGCCCTCGGTCTTTGCCTACATCCTCTTCATCCTCGCGCCGGTCTACAGCCGCTATGTCGGCGAGCGAGGACCGGAAGCCGCCGGCGAACTCGCCTGGCGCGTCGGCCTGCTGGCCTGCATCGGCAGCGGCCTCATCGAGTTCCTCTGCGCGTTCGTGGGCGGGTGGATCCGGCGCGTGACGCCGCGGGCGGCGCTCCTGTCGGCACTGGCCGCCATCGCCGTCATCTTCATCGCAAGCCCGTTCGCCTTTCAGATCTTCGAGCGACCGCTGGTGGCCATGGTGCCCCTGTTCATCGTCCTGATCGGCTACTTCGCGAAGGTGCGGTTCCCCCTGGGCCTCCCCAGCGGTCTGGTCGCGCTGCTTCTTGGGACGATCCTGGCGTGGACCGTCCCGTTCATCGCCGGCCCGCCGATGATGAGCGTGGAGGAAGTGCGTGCCTCGACCGACTTGGTCCATCTCTATCAACCGACGCCTTGCTGGGGCGAGATCGTCTCCCTGCTCCGCAGCGACGCCAGCCTGCTCTGGAGCTTCCTCGGCGTCATCGTCCCGATGGGGCTGATCAATGCCGTCGGTTCGCTCCAGAATATCGAGTCCGCCGAGGCCGCCGGCGACCGCTTCTCCACCGGCCCGTGCATGGCCGTCAACGGCATCGGCTCCATCGCCGCCGGGTTGTTCGGAAGCTGTTTTCCGACAACCATCTACATCGGCCATCCCGGCTGGAAGGCCCTCGGCGCACGCTGCGGCTATTCCGTCCTCAACGGCCTGTTTTTTACGATGGTCTTCCTGCTTGGGCTGGGCGCCGTCGTTGTCCGCGTCATCCCGATGGAGGCGGGCATGGCCATCGTCCTCTGGATCGGCATCATCATCACCGCCCAGAGCTACGAGGCCGTTCCCAAACGCCACTATGCCGCCGTGGCCATCAGCTTCTTTCCGGCCGTCGCGATGATGGCCGTGTTTCTCGTCCCGCAGATCCTTCGAGGCGTCGGTGCCGCCGATGGAATCCTGCCCATGATCCAGCAACACGGACACGCCCTCGAGACCGTCAGGACCGATGACTGGTGGCCGATCGGTGTGTACGCCCTTGCCGGCGCCAACAGCGGCTTTGTCATTACCTGCATCATCATTTCCGCCATCAGCGCGTTTCTGATCGACCGCCGTTTCAAGACCGCCGCCATCTGGTGCGTCATCGCCGCCACCGTGACGCTGCTCGGCTTTCAGCACGCCTATCGCATCGAACCCGGCGCCGCCGGTCCGCAGGAGTTGCTCATCTGGCAGCGGGGCGAACCGGCGTTCGAAGTCACCAGTCTCTATCTGCCAAGGTCCGCCGGGGCCTTCTGGCACCGCGGCTACCGCATCGCCCTCGGATATGCCGCCGCCGCCGCGATGTTGCTGCTCATCCATCGCCTGCGCCGCAGCCGTCGATCCTTCGCTGACATCGAAGGCGACGCCTCCGCGCAAACCACGCCCGAGCCGCCCGCCGAACAAGTGGAGCGGCCGCAGCCCTAAAGCGGTGATCTCGGTGCGAGAAGGAGGGGCAGAGCCGATCCGCCTACGGCCCCAGCAAGATATCGACAAATGACTGAATGTCCGCTCCGTCCACGCGGCCGTCATCGTTGCGGTCGTGCATGCACGTCAGGGTCGGGTCCGGATGCGCCGCCAGCAGCAGGCCGACGAAAAGGGTGACGTCGCGGGACTCCGGGTCACACGCGTCCGGCACGCCGTTGCCGTTGCAGTCGCGGCTGGTGCCGAAGGGGATGATATCCAGCCGGTCCTGAACCCCGTTGCCATTGCAGTCGATCTGGCACTCGTCGGGCACGCCGTCCGCGTTGGCGTCGGCGCTCAACCCGGAAGCGATATCGCAACTGTCCGGCAGCAGGTTCAGGTTGCAATCGAGGTCCCATCGCCCGACGAAGGCGAATCCGGTCGGAAACAGCAGCCCGTGGTCGTTGCCGCCAATGTGCGTCCTGACGAAATTGCCGTTGCGGATATCGAACTCGTAGATTTGTGCGTTGGTCAGGTGCAGCTCCGCGCCGCCAAACACCATATCATCCGCGTCGTCATGGTGGTTGTTGCCGCCCAACCCCGGCGTCCCGAAGGCGTCGCCCGTCCGAACCACAAAGACGTTTCCGTTCGGACCCACGCGGACGCCCCACGGGCTGATCTGCGTCAGGCGCGTTGCGGTGCCGACCTGCGCCCACTTGCCCAGCGGCGTCCCCGACCCGGCGTGAAACTCGAGGACTTCGTTGGTACCGAAGCTCGCCACGAGCAGATTGCCGTCGCGCTTGAACGTCAGCCCCTTCGGTTCGACCAGCCCGCCGTTGGTGGCCGCGCCGACAAAGACGCGGACGAACGAGCCTGTCTGGCCGTCGAACTCGAGAACCTCGCTCGTCCCGCTCGTCACGAACAGATTGCCGTTCGGTCCGAAGGTCAGGCCGAACGGTGCCGTCAGCCCGCCCGCACCGGCGGCGACGAACGCCCCCAGCGGCGTGCCGCTCGTCCCGTCATAGGCCAGTACGTTGTTGGTATTCCGGCTGCACACCAGCAGTGTGCCCTGCGGCGAAAACGCCAGCCCGGTCGGAAAGCTCAACCCGCCGGCCCCCGACGGCACGAAGTCCCCCAGATAGATTCCGGCCTGGTCAAACTGCATGACCCGGTGGTCCGCGCCGCTCGTGACCAGCACGCGTCCGTCCGGCGCGATGATCAGGTCCTGTCCTTCGTTGACCAGAGCCGCTCCGCCTCCGGTCGATGTTTGTGTCAGCACACCGCTGGTGGCGTAGAACTCGCGAATCGGCTCGCCCGCCAGGCCGCTGGCAATCCAGAGATCATGGGCGCCGGCCAGCGCGACGAAATCCGTCGTGCCGTCGGCGTCGCAGTCTTGACAGGCGTCAAGAACGGCGTTGCGGTCGACATCCAGCGACATGTTCGCCTGAATCTCCGTAAAGTCCGATGTGCCATTCCCATTGCAGTCCGGCTCACACTCGTCGGGGACGCCGTTGCCGTAGGCGTCGAGGCTCGTCCCATTGGCAATGTCCTGGTCGTCAGGAATGCCGTTGCCGTTGCAATCAGATTCGCACGAATCGGGGATACCGTTGCCATTGACGTCCGGCGCGCCGGCAGCGATCTCCGCATCGTCGAGGATCCCGTTACCGTTGCAGTCCTCGCATTCGTCGGGAATCCCGTCCGCGTTCGCGTCGAGGCTCACTCCCGATGCGATGTCGGCCGCGTCGGCGACGCTGTTCAAGTTGCAGTCGTCCACGACGCAGGCCACGCTGTTGATGTGGTTCAGTATGTTCTGGACGATCGTCGTGTGAAAATACAGGTCGCGGTTCGCGTTCTGTCCGCTCCACGTCTGGCCGCAGTAGCTCATGATCGTCCCACGCTGCGGCGTGCTGTTGGGATCGTTGCAGGTGTCGATCAGATTCGGAAAGTCGTGCGTGTGAGTCGTCCCGCTGATGTGGCCCAGCTCGTGCGCCGTGACGGCGATGTCATAGTGATACGGGCTGGGACGCGTCGGGTCCGGGAAAGACCCCATCGCGTAGCCCACCACCGAGTAGGCGCTGAAGCCGCAAAGCGCGCTGACAAAGGCCTGACCACCAAAGGGATAATCGCGCCGGCCGGACAGCAACTGCGCCGCGTCCCGCTGAACAAACTGCATGTTCGCGTTCCAGTAGTTGCGAAAGTCGAACAACGGCGTCGGATCGACGTTGTTGAACAGATCGTCCGGCGTCTCCCAGATGCGGGCGAACACCAGTTCGACGCGCGTCCCCACATCGCGCATGTAGATGTCGCTGACCTGCCCGTACATCGCCACCAGATAGGCCGCGGCGGCGTTCGGATCACCAAAGAGGATGAAGAACTCGTAATCCGTCTCGACGGCCAGCTCGAGTTGCTTCATGATGCGGAATGGCCCGACCCCACGCGGCACGGCGCCAGACCCCCGCGCCCGGCCGACGCCGTTCGCTGCCCCGAGTACCTGCTCGAAGCCGTCGAGTCCGCAAGACGGCACACCTGGACCGGGGCCGCCGCCACCCCTCGCTTCAAACACGGACACCCTGCCAGCACCCAGTTCGGCACCGCGACCGTCCTTCGATGAGATCAGGAAAGTCCCCGCGCCGGATCCGACGTCGATCCGGCCCGTGCACAAGTCGTCACTGAGCGCCAGAAAAACGTGCGAGCCGGGCCGACCGGCAACCTGCCCCCGAAACAACGAAATCCGCGAACCGTCGAAATCGAACGGCTCATCAGACCCATCGCGGCGCCCCAGCACAAACCGCGTCCCGAGGCTGGTGACGGAAAACCGCCGGAGGTCCAGGTCAACCGCAAGACCGGGTCGAAGTGGAAAGCCTCGCTCAAGCAGGCGCAACCGGCTTCCGGAAGCGTTGGCTCCGACAGCGCGGTCCCATCTCACGATCACCACGCCGTCATCGACCGAATCGACCGCGAACAGCCCTCCGCCCGGCCTGTCCGCTCCGAATGACAGCGCCGGCAGCGTCAGGACGACCATGAGAATGACAGTCGTTTGTCTCATTCCCGTTCTCTCCGCACCGGCTCGCCGGAGTGCTCGATTTCCCTCTCCGCTTCCTTCGTCTTGAGCCTCCACTGCCGACGCAGCCGTGACCAAGCATCATGCGGACCAGAGCCAAGCATATGTTATTATACTCAATCTCCCTCAACACGTCCCGCAGAACCGCCCGAAAAACCAAGGCAACGAGCATAGAATAGCACCCGGTCAATTCCCATGAATCGACCGGGTGCGAACGGTTGGTGACGCGCCTTCGACCTGTAAGCCGGTCAATCGCGGACCGCGCTCATGGCCGGCTTGGGCGGTTCCTTTTTCGGC
>JBHHVX010000025.1:0-34080 GCA_046754505.1 Phycisphaerae bacterium
GTCAAAACGTCAAAACGTCAAAACGTCAAAACGTCAAAACGTCAAAACGTCAAAACGTCAAAACGTCAAAACGTCAAAACGTCAAAAACAGAAAGCCGAAACGCCGAAATGCCGAGGCGGTCAGACAAAACTGTCGTACCGCACGTCGTACATGAGGGATTTCATTTCCGCGACCGATTCGGCGGGTGGTGGTGTGTGGGACTGACGTCCCTCCCGACCGGCCTCGGCGACGCTGGCCGCGACCACGGCCGAGACGTCACGGATTGTCGTCAACGGCGGGAAGATGCGTCCTTCGGTGATGGCCTGCTCCGTCACCTGACTCGCGAGGGCCTGTGCGGCGGCCAGAAATACGTCGTCCGTGACGCGAGCAGCGCCGCTCGCGATGATGCCGAGGCCGATGCCCGGAAAGATATAGGCATTGTTGCATTGTCCGGGCACCAAGGTGCGGTTGCCGAGCTTCACGGGGCCGAAGGGGCTGCCGCCCGCGAAGACGGCTCTCCCATCCGTCCATCGATAGGCCTCCTCCGCTACGCACTCGGCCTTGGACGTGGGATTGGAAAGGGCGAAGATGATCGGCGTGTCGTTGATGTCGGCCATCGCTTCCACCACGGCTTGGTTGAATGCCTGCGCCTGGCCTGACACGCCGATGAGGACAGTGGGCTTGAGGTTGCGGATGGCCGCGAGGAGATCGGGAAGAAACTCATGGTCATGGGCGTAGGGGATCTTGTGGTCCTGTAGCCGCTGACGCCCCTTGACGACGAGGCCGGTCGAGTCGACGAGCCAGCAGTGTCGCCGCGCCTCGTTTTCGGGCAGCCCATCCTGACACATCGCCGACACCAGCAGGTGAGCAATTCCCGTGCCGGCGGAGCCGGCCCCGAGAAAGAGGAACGTCTGATCGATGAGGCGCTCTCCCTGGATGCGTATGGCCGACAACAGGCCGGCGAGAGCTACTGCCGCCGTTCCCTGAATGTCGTCATTGAAACAGCAGAGGCGATCCCTGTATTTCTCGAGCAATGGAAGGGCGTTGGTGTTGGCGAAGTCCTCAAATTGAAAGAGGGCCTTGGGGAAAACGGTCTGCACGGCCACCACCAATTCCTCAACGAGTGCGTCATAATCCGGACCGCGGAGGCGCTGCTGGAGGATTCCGAGATAGAGCGGATCGTTCAGCAGGGCCTCGTTGTTCGTTCCGACGTCCAGCATGATCGGCAGGCACTGATCGGGGTCAATCCCGGCGCAGACCGTATAGAGCGCCAGCTTCCCGACAGGGATGCCCATGCCGTTGGCACCGAGGTCGCCCAATCCGAGGATTCGCTCGCCATCGGTGACGACGATGACTCCGACGTTCCGTTTCGGCCAGTTTCGGAGAATCTTTTCGATGCGTCCTCGATCCTTTGCCGAGATGTAAAGCCCGCTCGGACGTCGAAAGATGTGGGCGAACTGCTTGCACGCCTCGCCGACCGTGGGCGTGTAGATGATCGGCATCATCTCTTCGATGTTCTGAAGTACGGTGCGGTAGAAGAGCTTTTCGTTTCGGTCCTGGAGGGAGATCAGGAAGATGTATTTCTCTATGTCCGAGGACTTGCGCCGGTAGTTTTCCAGGATGCGTGCTTCTTGCTCGTCCTGGGTGAAGACGCGCGGCGGGAGAAGCCCCTTGAGCTTCAGGGCGTCCCGCTCCGCTTCGGTAAACGCCGTCCCCTTGTTGAGGCGGGGGTCGTGAAGGATTTCAGGACCGGTTAGTTCTGTTATGTGCGTCTCCATCAGCACTCCTCATCACCGTAGATTGGCGATGGTCCACACCAGAGATGTTTCACCCGAAGTGGGATACGTCGCCGCCGGGACTCCGTCACCGTGTCGGATGCCGGTCGCCGGGGCCGACATCGGCGCGGGTTGATAGTTGCCTGCTTACGCGAACTGCCGCGCGCTTGCAAGATGCGGCGACCCTTGGCTGGCGCCACTCCGGGTGGCCTGCACGGCCGCGCGAGTGTGGCCGTGGCACGCGGGACGCGCGATCAGGAGCGACGCGGACTTCGGGATGATCAGACTCGTCGCCTGCACGGCGCACGTTGGGCCGACGCCCGTTAGAATCCGGCCCTGTGCGACCGTAGGGCGTCGTCAGGACACGCGGCGTAAATGCATCAAGATTGATTTGGGAGCAAGACTCGATGGTCATGGGCGAACTGACGCAGGAGACGGATTTGCTGGTTATCGGCGGCGGTCCGGGCGGGTATGTGGCGGCCTGCTCCGCTGCCGATCTAGGTATTCCGACGACGGTGATCGAGTCGGCCGACGTGTTGGGCGGTGTGTGCCTGCGCGAGGGTTGCATTCCGAGCAAGGCCCTGCTGCATGTGGCCCAGATCATCGATGATGCCCGAGGAGCCGCGGCGTTCGGCGTGTCGTTCGGCGAGCCAAAGCTGGACGTGGCGAAGCTGCGCAAGTGGAAGAGCGGCGTGATTCGCCGGCTGGCGACCGGCGTCAAGGGCCTGCTCGCGAAACGAAAGATCGAGACGATCCGGGGACGGGCGGTGTTCGACAGTTCCCGCACGGTCCGGATCGAGGACGGCGACGTTGCTCGCGTGAAGTTCAAGCATTGCATCGTCGCGACGGGTTCGCGTTCGAAGACGTTGCCGGAGGCCGTGCTGCCCCGCGAGCTTTACTGGGACGCGGCCGATGCCCTTCGGGTGGACGAAGTGCCGCGGCGGCTGCTGGTGGTTGGGGGTGGCTACGTCGGCTTGGAACTCGGGCAGGTCTATGCGGCGCTGGGCAGCGAGGTGACGGTGCTGGAGGCTCTCGACGTCTTGCTGCCGGGTGCGGACCCCGACCTCGCCCAGCCGCTGCTGGCGCGACTCCGCAAGCAGTTCAAGAAGATACTGACGTCTGCTTCGCTGAAGGGTGCGCAGCGGGTCAAGGACGCGATCGAAGTCACCTATGTCCTGGACGCTGCGGAGCAACAGGCAACGTTTGACCGCGTCCTGGTTTCGGTCGGGCGCCGGCCGAATTCCGACACCCTCGGCATCGAGACGACCAAGGCCCGCGTCGACGACGCGGGATTCATCGTGGTGGACCGGCAGTGTCGCACGGCGGACAAGCGGATCATGGCCATCGGGGACGTGGCGGGACAACCGATGCTGGCGCACAAGGCGATGCGTGAGGCGAAGGTGGCGGCGGAAGTGCTCGCCGGCCGACCGGCCGAGTTCGATCCGGCGTGCATCCCCGCCGTCGTCTATACCGACCCCGAGGTCGCGTGGTGCGGGCTGACCGAGCCGGAGGCCGCGGCGCAGGGGATCGACGTGACGGTGACGCGGTTTCCCTGGGTGGCATCGGGACGGGCGGTGTCGATGGGGCGGACCGACGGCCTGACGAAGATGATCTTCGAGCCGTCGACGCAACGTCTGCTGGGCGTCGGGATTGTCGGCGCACATGCCGGCGACCTGATTGCGGAGGGCGTTTTGGCGGTCGAGATGGCGGCGGTCGCGGAGGACATCGGGGCGACGATCCATCCTCATCCGGCCACCAGCGAGACGCTGGCCGAGGCCAGCGAGGCCCTGTTCGGCCGCGCGGTTCACGGCCCGTCGTGAGCCATTTCGACGTTTCGACATCGGCGCCTTCGCGGCACTCAGGCGTGCCGGCGCGAGAAACACGGGTTCCATCGCACTACACTTTGCCTTTGACGCGCGAGGTCCGTCGGCGAGTCGTCGATCGCTGTGCGATACTTTCGGCGGTTCATGTGACGCCGAGTCCTTGCGGACGTCTGCTGGCACCGGCGGGTTCAAGGGAGCGGAGGCACGATGAGTCGACCAGAGAATTGCGTTGTTACCCAACATCTCAATGAACATGTACGGGGGCTTGTGCCGTCGGCCACCGTCGCCATCAATGATCGCTGCAACCGTCTGATGCGGCAGGGAAGAGAGATATTCAAGCTGGGGCTCGGCCAATCTCCGTTCCCGGTTCCTGACGTGGTGGTCGAGGCGCTGCGGACGCATGCCCGCGAAAAGGACTACCTTCCGGTTCAGGGCTTGGAGCGCCTGCGGGAGGCGGTCGCCGATCACCATCGCCGGATGTATCACATCGATTGCGAAGCCGAGGATGTGTTGATCGGTCCGGGGTCGAAGGAACTCATGTTCCTTCTCCAACTGGCCTACTACGGAGAACTCTATGTGCCCACGCCTACATGGGTTTCATATGCCCCTCAGGCGCGGATCATCGGGCGCCCCGTTCACTTCCTGGCGACCGCCATCAAGGATCACTGGCAACTGACGCCCACGCAGCTCGAGCGGCTGTGCAACCACGGTTCGCTGGACACCCGGCTCGTCATCCTGACCTATCCGTCCAACCCAAGCGGCACGACGATGTCGGATGCCCATCTGCGTGAGCTTGCCGAGATCGCGCGGCGGTACCGGGTCGTGTTGCTGTCGGACGAGATCTACGGGAAGCTTCACCACAAGGGCCAACACCGCTCGATCGTACCGTATTATCCTGAGGGTACGATCTTCAGCAGCGGGTTGAGCAAGTGGTGCGGCGCGGGCGGCTGGCGTCTGGGGTTGTTCATCTTTCCCCGATGTTTTCGCTGGCTGCGGGACGCGATGGCGGCGGTCGGGAGCGAGACGTTTACGTCGACCTCTGCGCCGATCCAGTATGCGGCCGTTCGCGCGTTTCAGGGCGGCCCCGAGCTCGAGGATTATCTGCGTCGGGCGCAGCGCATTCTGGGATCCCTCGGTGCTGTGCTTACCGACGAACTCAGGAACGCCGGGGCGGCGGTCGCGTCGCCGGACGGCGGGTTTTACCTGTTTCCCGATTTTTCCGCCTTCAGAAAGCAATTGGCCAAGAGGGGCATCTTTGACAGCGTGCAGATGTGTGAGCGCCTTCTTGAAGAGACGGGAGTCGCCGTTCTACCCGGCGTCGCATTTGGCCAGGATCCGACGGAGTTCACCGCAAGGATCGCGTATGTCGACTTCGATGCCGCGGCAGCCCTTGCCGCAGCCGCCACGGCGGAGGCCCCTCTGGACGCGTCGTTTGTGCGACAGCACTGCAATCGAGTGGTGGAGGCGGTCAACCGCGTCTGCCGGTGGATGCATGCGATGTAATCCCTGCGATTCCCGCGCGGGTGGCCTCGACGGCCGGGTGCGCGGAAGGCCTCATTCGGTCGGACACACGGCCGCGAGGAGGGCGTCATCCACATGCGTCAGGTCTGGCACGGTGGCGTCGGCCGGGAGCGGGTCGGCGGGGCCGCGACGGGGCCGGACGGCGAGTGTCCGCATTCCGGCGGCCCGGGCGGCGGTCAGGCCGGGCACGGAATCTTCGATTACCAGACAGGCATCGGCGGTGAGGTTGCCTCGCGCTTGGCGGAGACGGTTGAGTGTCAGAAGGAAGCCGGCCGGGTCGGGCTTGGACGTGGTCACATCGTCGGCGGAGACGATGACGGGGAAGTGCGTCAACAGCCCGTGCGGAGCAAGGATGGTGTCGATCTCGACGCGGCGTGCGCCGCTGCAGATGGCCAGAAGGCGGTCGCGGGTTACGCACCGGATGAGGTGTTCGACGCCGGGTAACAGGGGGTGGCCGCCGGCGATCATGGCGAGGTACGCCGCCTGCTTGTGGCGGAGCAACGTCTCCAGTTGCGGCTCGGCGCCGCTTCTCCCCGAGTCGGCGAGGACCGTGCGGAGCATCACTCGGTCGCTCAGCCCCATGTATTTTTCGGCATAGACCGACTTTCCGAGCGCGATCGGGACGCCGGCGAGTACGCGCCGAAACGCCTCGAAGTGCAGCGGCTCGGTGTTGGCGATCACGCCATCGAAATCGAAGATGATCGCCTGTGGCCCGGGCGTCATGCGCGGATACCGCGGACCATGAGTGAACATGCGAAGGCGAGGGCGGCGAAGAGGACGATCATCGCGCCGGCCGCGGTGTCCAGGTAATACGCAGCGATCAGGCCGCAGACTCCCGTGGCAAAGCCGAGGGCGACGGCCCAGCGGAGCATGGCGCCGACGGATCGGGCGAGGTTGCGCGCGGCGGCCGCTGGGACGATGAGCAGGGCGGTCACGAGCAGAAGGCCGACGGTGCGGATCGAGAGCGTGACGACCAGGGCAAGCAGGGCGGAAAAGGCGAAGTCGTGAAGCCGCGTGCAGATGCCCCGGCTGGCGGCGAGGGCGTTGTTCAGGCCGACGAGCATCAGGCCGTTGAAGGCGATCGCGAGATAGATAATAGTAGCAATGGACAGGAGGGCGGTGGCCAGCACGTCGGCGTCGGACGCGGTGAGGATCGATCCGAAAAGGTACCGCTGGAAGTTGGCCGTCAGGCCCATGCGGGTGATCAGAGCAATCCCGCCCGCGATGACCGTGGCGAAGAAGACGCCGATCACCGTGTCGGTGGACAACTCCGTGCGGCGCTTCAGGGCGGTGATTCCGGCGGCGACGATCAGACCGAAGGCAATGAGTGTGATCGGCGGGATGATGCGGTCCCAATAATCAATGTCGGGCGATGTGTGCCAGAGGAGGCGGACGATCACGAAGCCGATCACGACGCCGGTGAAGGCCGAATGGCTGATGGCGTCCGAGAAGAACGCCATTCGGAAGTTGACGACCTTGACCCCGAGGGCGGCGCAGAGCGGCCCCAACATGACAATGACCACGAAGGCGTTGAGCATGAAGTCGGGTTCGGCCCACTCAAATGGAAGAGCCGAACGGAGCAGCTCACGGAACGATTGCATCCACAAAACCATGCGATGTCGCCTATCCGCCCGATCCGTGTCCGGGCGTTTCGTGTTGGTGTCCGTGTTCGTGGGCCGGATGGGCGTGCTCGGCGCCCTCGTGCGGCGTGTGATGGTGGTACAAGACTGCGCGAGTGCCGTAGATAGCCTCGAGGTTCTCGGCCGTGAGCGTGTCGAACGTGCGTCCCTGACAGAAGACGCGCTGATTCAGACAAATGACATAGTCAGCGTGTTCGTTTACGACGGAGAGGTCGTGTGAGACCATGACCATCGAGCAGCCGGTGCGGGACTGCATTTCCGCGAGGACGTCGCAGAAGTGTTCCTGGCCGGCGACGTCGACACCGGCGACCGGTTCGTCGAGGAGCAAGATGTCCGGCTTGATCAGCAGGGCCATGGCCAGGAGCACGCGCTGGATCTCGCCGCCGGAGAGAGTGCCCAGCGGCTGGTCGATGAGGCGGCCAACGCCGATGCGTTCGAGCTCGTCGCGGGCAGCGGCCCGGGCCGATCGCCCCTGTCCGAGCCAGAGCGGCCGGCGCTGGCGGTCGCAACAGAGGAAATCGGCGACGGTGATCGGGGCGCCGCGGTCAAAATCGAGCTGCTGCGGGACGTAGCCGATTCGGGGGGCGTGTCCGTCGATGGGCGCGAGGGTAACGGTGCCCGTGTAAGGCACATCACCGAGGATAACGCGGAGGAACGTCGTCTTGCCGGCCCCGTTTGGACCGATAACGGCGGTCAGCTCGCCACGTGGGATCAAGGCTTCAATGTTGTCAAGGATGGAGTTCTGTCCCAGTTGAACGTCGATGCCCGACAGGTGTATCGCGGTGTCGCCGGTCATCATGGCGCCAAAACCTCGGCGAGTGTTCGCAGATTCTCGTGCATGCGGTCTTCGTAGTAGGTGGGGCCGACCGCGCCGGCGGCGCCGGCAATGGGGTCCAGCTCTCGGCAGATGATCCCCGTCTGCCGCGCGATCTGCTCCGGGAGATCGGCAGGATATTGCGGCTCGCTGAAGAGGGCCACGGCGTGGCGGGATTGAATCGTCCGGATAACGTTGTGGAGTTCGCGCGGCGAGGGGAGTCCGCCGTCGGCTGAGCGGATCGTGGCCACGATGTTCAGCCCTAGATCGTCGGCCAGGTCATCGAACACGCCATGAACAACGGCGACGCGACGCCCCCGCACCGTGAGCGCGAGAGCGGCGACTTCGTCCGCGAGCCGCTCGATCTTGGCGGCGTAGGCGGCGGTGTTGCGGCGGTAGATCTCCGCTCGTGCGGGATCGGCCCTGCACAGGCCGTCGCAGATGGCCCGGACCAGACCGACGGCGCGATGTGGGCTGACCCAGACGTGGGGATTGGCATGAGTTTGCGTCGCGTCGACGGATTTCGCCTGTGCGACGACGACGGCGGCGCCGGCCCCGACAGCAGCCGCCGTCCGGCGAATGTCGTTGTCGATGCCGCCGAGCACAACGAGGACGTCCGCGCGGCTCAGTCGCTTGATGTCGCGGGCGGTCACTTCGTAATCGTGTGGACACCCGGCCGAAGCCGGCAGGAGCATCTGCACCTGGACCCCGGGGGCGTCTCCTACGATGTTGAGCGTGAAGACGTAAACCGGCAGGAACGAGCAGAGCGCCCGCAGGCCGCCGTCGGTCGGCGAGGTGACATCGGCCGGGCGACGGCATCCGGCGGCAGTCAGAGCTGCGAGCGTCGTCAGGATCAGGAACATAGCACGCATCTGCCGCATGGCCTCCTCGATCGAGCGGTGGTCCGCTCGATGTTGCGATGATAGTGCCATTGGCCGGGCGGGCGTAGCGATGGGCTTGTTACGGACCGGTCAGACGCTGATAGGCTCCGTGTTGAGCGTGGAAACGCTGCTGAGCGACTCGGTCAAGTTGCTCGAAGCGTGCTCCGGTCATGACGATGGTGTCGTTGAAGTCCTGGAGTTGGCGCTGGGTGACGCGTTCGGGTGGGACGGGTAGAAGGAGCGACCAGCGCGTGGGGGGGACGAGGACGATGGTCGTGCGAAGGGTGGCGAGCTTGCCGCGTTCGTGGTCGTAGCCTTTCCACGTCCGGCCGATGTGTTTGCGTTTCCAGTAGTAGGCAATCTGTGAGCGCTGGCCGGTTGCGGTGGGGACGTTCCATGTCTGTGGGCCGGCGAGGGCCACGAGCAGGAGCTGTTGGGAGACTCCGGCATGGCCGAATTCGTGCTCGATGCGGCCGGCGGTCTGTTGATTTTTCAGGGGGTCTTCCCGGACGGCGATCGCCTGGTCGAGGCTGAAGGCGACGGGGGCGAGCAGGGTTGCTTCGATTCGCGAGCCAAACTTACCTTTGTGGTTTTTCGGCGGGTGGCCGTCCGGCCCGTCCGGCGGGACCTTGTGCAAGGTGAACAAAATGCCGGCACGATCGTCGGTGACGAGGTCGTGAAAATGGACGCCGACGACCCTTTCCCGATCGTTGCCGCGCAGATCGGCCGACATCCGCTGCTTCCAGAGGATGTCCGGCATGGCGACGGAGGGGACGGAGGTCGGGTCCTGGGTCGGCGGGGCATCGAGGACGGCCGTCTTGGATCGCTGCAAACCGCCGAAGGGGTCCCCCGATTGCCATTGGGAGATATTTTCTCCGGTAGGGGTTACGAGAATACTCCACGGCACGCCGCCACGGGGATCAGGTGATTTCCGGACGTCATAATGCCATCCGTCGATTTCAAAAGCGGTGTCGGCGAGGTGCTCCAGGTCGCGGCCGGAGCTGGGCGGCCACAACTGCACGGGCATGCGCCGGGACCGTGGTCGCCGGGCCGGAGGGGCCTGTCCGTCAGCCACCGCGGGCAACAGAAGCAGCCCCATGCACGCGGCGACTCTCGACAGAAGAACCATGCCAAACGCTCCGGCAGACAGACCCGACTGCGTCGCTGAGCCTCCGGCGGTGAAGATCGTTTCGCCGACACGGAGGACCTCTCTATTGTAGGCGGCGTGCCGGCGCGGGAAACATCGAAAATCCAAGAAACCAAGAAGTCGAAACGGGGAGGGTGATCCTACGTATTCTTCGGGGCGGCGAAACCGGTCAGGGCGAGCGTTTGGAAAACAATGGCGGCGAGAAAGCGTATGGTCGCAGCGGTATTGTCGTCGTTGATGGCGGCGTAGATGGCCCATGCGACGGCGCAGACGGCGAAGGCCTGGGCGACGGCGCCGGCAAGGTGCCAGAATGAAAACTCGCGGTGTTGTTGCTCGCGGCGGATGGCGCGGAGTTCTTCAAGGATTTGAATCAGGAGTTCGTCGTCGGTGGGGGAGTCCCGAGTGTCGCCGGCAGGCGAGCGCGTCGCGTGCGCGTCGGCCGGTCGCTGGTCCGTGGCAGGATGTTGTTCGGCGTTCATGGCAGTGACCTTCTATCGGGGGCTGCGGCCGCAACCTCCGGCTTCCGCCGGAGGCTATTGGGTGGCGCCGCCGAGTTCTTCACGCTGTCTCGACACTCTACGCTGTCTCGACACGCCGCGCGGGCCTGGCTCTGCGCGGGCCGAATCGCAGTCGGGGTCTAGCTCAGTTCGACGATGGCCTGCCGCAGCATGGGCAGCATGATTTCGTGGTGTCCCGTTATCTGATGACCTTTTCCCTTCTTGACCGGTCGTCCGATGACATTTTCCGCCGGACGGTAATGGCGAATCATGTCGAGATTCGCGGTGGTGATATCGTCGAGATCGTGGCCCAGATTGCGAGCTACGGCGACCGCCTTGAGGAAGACTTCGGGCAACAAAACGGCCGAGCCAATGTTGCACCACACGCCGGCGGCGCCGTCCGGGGTGGCCGGCGCCATGTCGGCCACGACGGTGCAGATCAGGCGGAAGTCGTCGGTGCTGAGTGCGGGCAGGTCGCTTCGCGCGACAGCGTCATGCATGTGGATCGTGTCGGTGCCGATGGCCACGTGGACGGTCGCCGGGATACCCGCCTGATGGGCCGCGGCGAGGATGCTGTGGTCCGCCTGCGGAGCCTCGGCTTCGAGGAGGTGGCGTCCGAGGGCGGCGCCGAGTCCGACTTCGTCCGCCGGTCGCCGGGCGAGGGCTTCGGCGAAGAATGCGGGCGTTTCCTCGATCATTCCGAAGCGTCCGTCGCGGAGGGTGTCGGCCACTTCCTCGCTCGTCTGTCCGAATGTGGCCACTTCGATGTCATGGATCGCTGTGGCGCCATTCATCGCGATGGCCGTCACGAGACGCCGGCGAACGAGGTCGCAGATGACGGGCGAGCAACCGACCTTGACGACGTGGGCGCCGAGGGCGAAGACGACCGGGCGGTCGGCGCGGCGTGCCCGGACGATCGCGTCGGCGAGGGCCTTCAGGGCGGCGGCCCCCAGCGTCGGCGGCAGCGCATCCCACCACTGGCTGAACGAGGCGCCTTGGTCGGGCAATCCGGCCAGGGCGTCGACGGTGAATCTGTGGGCGCGCCGACCGATCGAGTAGGTGGTCAGCCGTGTCAGATCAGCAGGTTGGTAGTTCTTTGCCATGGGCGTCTCAGGTCGGGCATTCTAGCGGCCGGTCAGGACGGCGTCGATTGCGTCGTTGAACAGCCTTTCGCTGTCGGCATCGAGGTCGATTCGCAGCCGCACGGTGAGCAGGCGGCAGCCCTCGTCGGTCCATCGTCCGACGAGCTTGACGGCGTCTTTCTCGGTGGTGAGCAGGACGTTGGCGTCGACATTAGCGGCGACATCGGGAAAGGCCTCGATCTCCTCGCGGCTGTAGTCGTGATGGTCCGGGTATTCGTAGGCCGCCAGCACCTCCACGCCAAGCTGTTCGACGCTCTGTCGGAATGAGTCGAAATTCGCAATGCCGGCAAAGATGACCGCTCGCATGGCCAGCGGGTCGGCCTCCGGGACGAGGCGGCCTCGGATGTCGACGAAGCCCTCGACTTCGTGCTTCGCGCGGGCGACGGGTTTGCCACCGGAGGTTCGGCGGAGAGTGGCGGTGAGGAGCATTCGGTTCGATTCGTCGATACGGTTGCTGCGGGTCAGGACGATGAGGTCGGCGCGCCGCAACGATCGGACCGGCTCGCGGAGGAAGCCTCGCGGGAGCAGGTGTCCGTAGCCGAAGGGCCGCGTCGCATCGACGAGCACGATGTTGAGGTCGCGTGCGATTCGCCGGTGTTGGAAGGCGTCATCGAGCACGATGACGTTGGCGCCGCCTGCGACGGCGCGGCGTGCGCCGCGGACGCGATCCGGGTCGATGAGGATTGCTGCCCTCGGGCAGAGGCGTTTGAGGACCATGGCCTCGTCGCTCTCGATTCGCCAGTGGGTCAAGGCCCGGTCGCGCTGTTCGTCGTCAAACTGGATGGTCTTTCCTTTGTAGCCGCGCAGGACGACGGCGACGTGCCGCCGGCGTGCGACCAACAGGTGCGTCAGGTGCGCGACCATCGGCGTTTTTCCGGTGCCGCCGACGGTGATGTTCCCGATCGAGATGACCGGACAGGCGATGCGTCGGGCGGCGCGTCTGATCAGGTCGTAGTAGAGATTCCGCGCCGCGACGGCGAGCAGATAGGGCAGCGACAGGACGAGCAGGACGCCGCGTGCAATATCGAGCAGTAGCCCGCGCCGTTGCGAGGTGATCAGCTTCAGAAGTCTTGTCTGCGTTCTTGGCATCGGGGGGGAGAGTTTAACACATTGGTGGGAACGAGAACGGATTCTCGTTCCAGCGAGACAACGGATTCTCGTTCCAGCGAGACAACGGATTCTCGTTCCAGCGAGACAACGGATTCTCGTTCCAGCAAGAGAACGGATTCTGGTTTCAGCGGGTGGATTGACGGTTGCAGCGGTGGGGGCTAGTCTCCGTGTGCTGTGGGCGGCGGGTGCTCACGCTCCATGTGTCAAGGGAGGCCGGGTGACATGCAAACCGAATCAAGGTCGAAGACGGGAGCTTGTGTTCTGGCGATCGCGTCCGCCGCCTTGCTTTTCGCCGGATGTTCGGGCCTCGAGTCAGACGGCGGAGCGGGTTTGAAACGAAGCGAGGGGATGTCCCGGCGGCTGGCGGGCACTCGGACGGACCAGGCGTTCGATGCGGCGGTATACGCAATGCGGCAGTGGTTCACTCGGGTCGAGCCTCGACCGACCGAGGGACTGGTACGCGGGGTTTCATTTGAGTATGTGCAGAAGGGCGGAACGGAGCGGCTTCGCGACGCGATCGGATTCAAGAATCGCCTGCGCCGCACGGGCCGCATCGTCGTGCGACCCTATGACGTGGGCTGCATCGTCGTGTGTCGGATCGATCGGGATCGACTGGACACGGCGGACCACCGCGTTTTTCGGCAGAATGAAACGATCAACGACTTGCCGAGTGAGACTCCCATCGAGCGCGAGGCCGGAGTCAGCGCGGAGCAGCAGCAGGCGTGGACGCCGATGCCACGAGACCGTGCGTTGGAGCGCATGATTCTGGACCTTGTCCGGGACCGCGCCGCTTCGACGTCTGCCGACGGCTCGTGATCGCGTCAGGGGGCTTGATTCAAGATTACAGGCGATGTTCCTGCGTGCCGGCGGCGGACGTTTCGGCCGGCACGAGTGCGGGGGCGCCGTTGACCCAGGCAAAGAGTTCGGCGGCCTCGCGAGTTTCGGAAGCCTCGGATGGTGTCGGGGCGGAGACGGGGGTTGCGATCCGTCGCGCGGGAACGATCGCGGGCGGGGGCACGGTGCGCCGTTCGACGGAGGCCGTCAGAGCCGTCGATGGCCGTGCGATGGGAATCGGCTCTCTTTGTGCCGTGTTCGTTTCGTGAGGTTGACGCAGGGTCATCTTTCCGCAGGTCGGGCAGCGGTGCCTCGGGCTTGCCAGCAACACCGGGATGAGCCCGAGGGGACCCCACATCAGGCCGTTCATGATGCCCGAGAGCGTCTTTCCACGGCGTGCTCCGAGCACGCCGCACGCCGCCGGCCAAACGAGCCAGAAAAGCAGCATCGTCGTGACCAGGCCTGTCGGACCTGGCACACCTCCGCCGCTGAATTGCTGAAGCGCATCCACCATGGCTACCTCCCCTGTGGCGGCCGCGTTCCGGAATGATCGCGTCTGATAGTCTTCGCCGTGGGAACCGGCACCGCCAACGCAAATGTACGATTCGAGCACGGGCGGCGATCGCCTCGGCAGCGTCCATTGCACCTGAGCCGCGTCGCCGCCGTGGAGGTCGGTGCGGAGCGTGGTTTATCGGTGGTGCGGGGTGTGGCGGGTGGCGTCGCCGACTAGTTCTCGTCGCAGCGAGCGGATCTGGTCGAGGGCGGCGGTCGGCGAGAGATCGGGACGGAGCAGTCCAAGGAATGGCGCGTTTGGAGACGCATCGGGCGGAGGTCGCCAGGCGACCGACTCCACGAACGGTTTCGAGAGCGCCACCCGATAGATGGTGCGGAGGAATGCCGTGTGGGCGTTCTTACGCGGCGCCGGGTCAGCGGGATGGGGTCCGGATTGGGGTGGGGCCAGCCCGACGACGGTGAGGTGGAGCGGTTTCCCCAAGTTTCCGAATGTGTCGAGCATGGTGGAGATCTGCATCGGATCTCGGATGAAGACCTCGCGTTCGCCGCGTCCGAACGCCAACTCCAGGCCGAACGCATCGAAGTTGATGCCGTTTCGGACGACCATGTCCGCGTAGAGCAGCGGGGGGATCGTTTTCTGGTCGCGACTGTAGTATTCGCCCCACGGCAGCGTGATGCCGATGATGGCGGCGGCGCGGGGGGCCAGTTCCTTTGCGAGGAGGACCGCTGATCGGGTCAGGTCCATGAGCTGCTCGAAGGTGAATTGGACGTCGTTGTGGGCGTTGACGCCGCTGATGACTTCCCATGCGTGAACCCCGGTGCCGAACTGCGTGAGCACGCGGCTGACATGTCGGGTCATGCTGGCGTGAATCCGCGACAGGTCCTTCGGTCGCCGCGTTGCCCAGCGGGGCAGGTTCGATCGTTCGAACGAGACGATGGAAGTGCCGCGGATGTGTATCTTGTGACGCCCGAGCAGCGACACGAGGTCCTTGACGGAAGTCCAATCGTTCTTGCCTTCGCGTGGTTCCAGTGCGCTCCAGGTGAATGGGAGGACAAAGAAGTCGACGTCGGCGGCGAGCTTGCGGATGAGCGACTCGTTGTCCGCGGGTCCGGCGCCGCCTATTGACTGTGCCGAGGCCCCCAGGCAACAGCCGAAGGGTCGTCTGCCGAGTTGGTTTGCGGCACGGCGGCGTTTCAGAAAGACGTCGGCATGGAAGATCGCCAGGTGTGAGCCGGCGGCAACACTGGCGCTGAGGGCCTCTTCGCCGCGGCAGGCGGCGGTGGCGTCGTTGGGGGCGATGAGGGCTTCGACCAAGTGGGCGCGCGCCTGGTCGATTTCGGCGTAGAGGGCTTCGCCTTCGGGGAAATCGAAGAGTCCCCAGTCTTCCCGTTTCTGGCTGATACGCACGAGCCGGCCTCGCGCCAGTTCGACGTGCAGGTTGTACGGTTTGGGTCGCGGCATCAGGCGCGTGGTTTCCAGCATGATTCGCCCGAAGTCTTTGACGGGCCACATCAAGGCGAGGGCGATCGGCCCGCGGAGGGGCGTTTCGCAGGTGATCTGTCCGTTTGCGAAATGGAAGTCGCCTCGCATGGGCACGTTGTCAGGCCCGAGCAGGTAGGCGCTGTCCAGATCGACCGATTCTGCCGGGGCCCCTTTGTCGAAGACGTTGAATCGAATCATGCTTCTGGCTCTCGGTCAGGCGGTCCGGCCCTTTTTGTCCGGCTTGCTACGCCGCGCTGGAAGGATGTTGATAATACGCGACGCTCCCGTCGGACGCAAACCGCGCCGAACGCCGTCTCGTGGGGCGCGACCCGACGAGCCGGTGACGGGTTGGAGCCGTCGTCAGATCACGGGATTGAGGGGCGCGTTTCCGCCGACCACCGCTATGACATTGGATGCGGCGATGTCTGCCATGCGCGATCGCGCGGCCAGTGTCGCGGATCCGATATGGGGCAGGAGGACGACGTTGCTCAACTTGCAAAGTTCCGCGGGAACGCGCGGTTCGTGCGCGTAGACGTCGAGACCGGCTCCGCCGAGACGCCCTGCGTGCAGCGCTTCGATCAAGGCTCGTTCATCCACGACGGCGCCGCGTGCCGTGTTGATCAGGATCGCGTCGGGTCTCATTCTCGCCAAGGCGTCCGCGTCGATCATGTGCCGCGTGTCGTCGGTGAGCGGCACATGGAGGGACACGAAATCGGAGGCTGCCAGCAGTTGCGGCAGAGGCGTCTTTGCGGCTCCGGCGGTTTCGATCGCGGGTGCCGGGCGGCGAGCGTGGTAGAGCAGCCTCATCCCGAAACCCGCCGCCCGCCGGGCCACGGCGGTGGCGATCCGGCCGGCCCCGATCAGGCCGAGGGTCTTCCCATGGACGTCGCCACCGAGAAAGTCGAGCATGCGCCAGCCGCGCCACGCTCCGGTGCGGAGGCTGCGTTCGGCCTCGCCGAGGCGCCGGGCCGTGGCCAGCAGCAAGCCCCACGTCAGATCGGCGGTGGTTTCCGTGAGGACGCCGGGCGTGTTGGTCACGGCGATACTGAGGGCGGCGGCGGCGGTGCGATCGATGTTATCCACCCCGGCGGCGCAGTTGGCGAATATCCGACATCGCGGAGCGGCTGCGGAGAGGACGGATCGGTCAATCCGGTCGGTGAGCTGACACAGCACGGCGTCGTGGCGGGCGACACGCTGTCGCAACTGGTCCGGCGTGAGGCCGTCGGCCTTCCAAGTCAGTTCGACCGCGAGGCCGGCCGCTGCGAGTCGCGTGATGCCGGAGTCGGGGATCGGGCGTGTCACCAACACGGACTTGTCTTGAAGATCATGGCGTGCCATCGATGGACGAGACCTTTCGTTGCATAGGCAAGGCGCCGTGGGAAACCGCGTTGATTCTGCTGCGGGAGCTATGGCCCGCCCGGTCGACACCCGATATGCTACGGGCGAGCCGGGCTGTCGCCGTCGTGTCCGGCCGTTTGCCGGTCGGCGGGATACGCCCCCCAGCGGATCGAGGCAGAGGCAGAATCGGGACCTCGAAGGGCACGCATAGCGTGATGTGGGCGCGCTGTCAAGAATGCTCTGACTCATGTTTGAACTCGACGCGTTGAAAAGGCTCTTCCATCGGCTGGTCTGGACCGACGCCGTCGAGATTCTGGTCATCGGGCTGGCCGTCCACACGATCCTGCGTTTTCTCAAGGGGACACGCGGTGCCCGCCTGTTGCGGGGCTTCATCGTGGTGCTGCTCACGAGCACGGTGGTGCTCTATGTGGTCGCCAACGCACTCGATCTCGAGCGGATCAAGATACTGTACTGGCCGTTTGTGGCGGCGATGTTTCTGGTGGCGCTGGTGGCCTTTCAGCCGGAGCTCCGGCGAGCGCTGATCCGGCTCGGCGCGACGGGCTGGTTCGTAGAAAGCTCGCATCAGACCGATCGGGTGATTGACGAGATCGTATCCTCGGTGACGTATCTCTCGAAGAACAAGATCGGGGCCTTGATCGCGTTCGAGCGGGCGACGGAACTGGGCGGATTGATCGAAAGCGGTTGTCCGTTGGATGCGGAAGTCACGGCCCGACTGCTGAATACGGTTTTCTGGCCGGGCTCCGCCCTGCACGACATGGGCGTAGTGGTTTCGCAGGCGCGGATCGCGGCGGCGGGTGTTCAGTTTCCCTTGACGGAGTCGGCGGAATTGGATCCGGCTCTCGGGTCCCGACACCGCGCGGCCGTGGGACTTTCAGAGGACTCCGACGCGGTCATCCTGGTGGTGAGCGAGGAGACGGGCGTCATCAGCGTGGTCGAGCAGAGCCGGATGCATCGCTTCCTGGAACCGGATTCGCTGCGCCAGGTGTTGAAGAAGAAGCTCACGAAACCGGCCAAGAAGGGCGAATGACGTGGCGTCGCGAGACCGGCGGCCGTACGGATTCTCGGGAGTCGGATCGCGTGGTCCGGGTCGAGCGAGATTCGCCGGCCGGCCGCTCGGGGCGCGAAGGCTGCCCCAGCGGATCGACGAGAGTCGCCGGAGACGGGCGGTACGGAATGCACGCGGTCAACGACTGAGACACGGCCCGATGTGAGGCGGATATGATGGAGAAGATCAAAGCCTTCGCAACGACAGCCGTCTTCGCGATCTTGATCTGGTTTGCGGCGGACCTGAATGTGTCCCGCGCTCAGAAGTTTCAGATCACGGTTCGGCTGCGCGGCGGCGATCCGGATACATACGCGGCCTTTGACGTCCCGTCGAGTCAGGTGACGTTTGATGTCTGGGTGTACGGTCGCCGGCTCTACCTCCACGATTTTGGTGAATTGACGCGCGACCACGTCCTCGAGGCGTCGTTGTCGAGCAAGCCCGGATCGAAACTGACCGAGACGCGGTCGTCGACAGCGATCCTGACGAGCATCCGGGAGATTGCTTCGATCCCCGTGACGATTCAGGATGTCAGACCGGCGACGGTTCCGATCGTCATCGACTCATTCGTGACGGTGTCTAATGTCACGGTCGTTCCAACATTCGGCGACCTCGAAGTCACGAGCCAGCCGCTCCCGAAGGTGTCGGTCAAACTGCCGAAGTTCGCGGAGCGGCGCTATCTCGCCGATTTGACCCTCCAACCGTCGGCCGAGGAGCTGATACGAAAACAGCTTCGGGCAGGTGCGGAGGGGGCGACGTTTCGCATTCAGTTGCCACTGACGCTCGCGGCGAACCCGTCGATTCCGTGTACGTTCACGCCCAAGGAAGTCCTGTTTGAAGGTGTCGTGGAGGAACAGACCGGGACGCAGCCATTTGGCCCGGTCATCGTCAAGTTCCTGATTCCGCACGACGTGCAGCGTCGGTACGCCGTGGCGGCGCGGGAGGGCACGAACTTTCGTCCGGACGTCTACGTCACCGGGCCGAAGACGCAACTCGACCAACTGGACGTCCATGACATCGTCGGGTTTGTCGAGGTCAAGGCGGAATACACGTTCAAGCCGCAAAAGGAATACGATCGGCTGATCCGATTCGTCCTCCCTCCGGAACTGCCGGGTCTGACAGTTGCTCCGGTCTCTCAAGACCTACGGATATCCTTCAAGCTCGTGGAGCGGTCCGATTATCCGGCGGCGGCGCCTTGATGCGGTGGGGCCGAGCCGTTGCGGTCGGGTTGGTTCTCGTGTCGGCGGCCGGCTGCGCCCGTTTTCGCTACGACAACACGTCCGTCGTCTTTGATCGGCCGTTCCGGGCAGCGCACGATCCGGTCTGGCTCATCTGGCTGAAGACGAGCTACTTTTATCCGGTTCGAGATGCCGCCCTGTTCACCTGGCTCGGGCGGAGTCTGTTCGCCGACGAGTCGTGGAACGTCACGGCCGAGGGGGGCGTGGCGGACGGTCCCTTCTTTGTCAATCGAGATATTTCGTCTATTGCACCAGAGCTGGCGGCGGCCGGTCCGGCGGTCGCGCCGGCGCCTCTGGGGCCGTGGCGGATCAAGAAGCGGAAGGAGGCCGGGCAGACGCCGGGATTCATCGGTGAGGACGCGGTGGGGCGGAC
The DNA here is from genome assembly GCA_046754505.1 of Phycisphaerae bacterium. Classification (GTDB taxonomy): domain Bacteria; phylum Planctomycetota; class Phycisphaerae; order UBA1845; family UTPLA1; genus JAPULF01. Next base: position 19,173 of record JBHHVX010000025.1, read on the forward strand.
ATTTCTGGTGAAGATGGACGATTTGGACTATCCGGAACTCGGCACTTCGGCCGAGATCATCGGCGCGCGGGTATGCTGGCTGATGGGCTATCGGGTCCCAGCGGTCTATCGGGTCGCGATCGACGGCACGGGGGACCCGTCCTATGACGGCCGCCGGGCGACGGCGTCGCTGTTCGTGCCGGGCCGAGTCGTGGGTCAGTTCAAGCTGGATCACTACCGGATGCGCCGGGAGATTCGCGGGCTGCGATTGGTGAGCGCGTGGTTGAATGACACCGACCGCACGGACAACAATACATTGGTTTCGATCCAGGACGGGCGGGCGGTCTGCTATCTGATCGACTTCAATTCGTGCCTCGGCAGTTGGAATGGGCGACCGAAAGAGCCGTGGCGCGGCTGGCGGCATGAGTGGGATGTGTCGTACCAGTTGCTGGGTGTGCTGACGCTGGGACTCTTGCCGAAGCTGCCCACCGACACCGAGATCCGGAGTCCGGCAGTTGGCACATACGACCTGCTTGCCGCCTCTGACGCGCGCAGGTGGCGTTCGGAAGACGCGCAGACGGCGTTCGACCGCGTGACCCATGCGGATGCCGAATGGGTGGCCCGGCGGATGGCCGCCGTGACGCGGTCTCAGTTGCAGGCAATCGTCGAGGCTGCGGCCTACTCGCGTGAGGAAGATGCGGCGTCGGTGCTGCAGATGCTGATCGAACGGCGCCGGAGGGTGTTGGAAGGCTGGGGGCTTGAGCGACTGTTGCATCGCACCGATCCCAAGTAGAATCTATGCACCGTCCGGACATCGGCGTACGATGGCAGAGTGGCGGATCTACACAGAATCCCTAGGAAGGGGTCGACAGGGTGAGTGCAAACGTGCCGAGCGTCAGGCGACGGCTTGCGGAGAACATCAAACGGGTCCGTGGGCGGATTGAACAGGCGTGCGTCCGCGCGAAGCGGGATCCTGATAAGATTCGGCTGGTGGCCGTCACCAAAAGCGTGGAGATTGACGTCGTGCGTCAGGCCCTCGATGCGGGATTGGTGGACCTGGGTGAGAGCCGGCCGCAGCAACTGAATCAGCGGGCGGGGATGATCCACGAGTTTATCGAGCGGCGGACGGTGTTGGGCGGGCGCCGCGAGCGTCCGTTGTCGCGGCCCCGCTGGCACATGGTCGGACACCTTCAACGGAACAAGGTGAAACTGGTCGTCCCGTGGGTGGAGTTGATCCACAGCGTGGACAGCCTTCGGCTGGCGGAGGACCTGCACACCCAGGCAACGAAGCTGGGCCGTGTTGTGGACATCCTGTTGCAGGTCAGCACGAGCGGCGAGAAGGCGAAATCCGGCGTCGCGGTCGGTGCCGCCTTGCATCTGGCAGAGCAGTTTGCCGGATGGAGCGGGATTCGGCTTCGAGGATTGATGACCATGGCGCCGCTCGAGGCCCGGCCGGGCGAGTTGCGGTTGTGCTTTGAGCGTCTGCACGAGGTCTTCCGCGACATGCGCGACGAGGAAGTGGTCGGTCCGGAGTTTACGGAACTGTCCATGGGAATGAGCGAGGATTTCGAGACCGGAATCGAGTGCGGCGCCACGATGGTTCGATTGGGGCATGCGCTGTTCGAGGGGCTGAGCAGCCAGCAACTCAGCGAAATCGAGGAGCCTGTGTGAATTGCGACCGGCGCACCGTCCTTTCTCTTGCCGGTTATCCGTGTGACGGAAGTTCTTCCGAGCAGGAGCGTCGTGCCGGAGCTGCCTGCGACGCTTTCGGGGCGCCACCATCGGCCGGGGCGATCCCGCCATGACGGTCCTTCACGGTTCGTGGGTGGCGGTGTTGGCCATTGTCTGCGTTGTGTGGCTGGTCCGCCATAAGCACATCTGGGCGGCCCGGCACCTGCGTCCGCCTCTGAACTCTCGCATGTACGCGGATGCGTCCCGGGAGTTGCCGGCGATTGGAATGCTGGTGGCGGCCAAGGATGAGGCGGCCAACATCGAATCGTGCCTCCGGTCCCTGATCGATCAGGACTATCCCGAGCTGAAGCTCATCGCGATTGACGACCGGAGCACCGACGGAACCGGGGACATCATCGACCGCCTCGCCGGCGAGTCGCCGGGGCTGTCGGCGGTGCACGTCCAGGTGTTGCAGTCCGGTTGGTTCGGCAAGAACAACGCCATGCGCGAAGGCGTGGCGCAGACGCGGGAGCCGTGGTTGTGCTTCACGGACGCCGACTGCGTGCAGACATCCCCTCGGTCGTTGACGGTGGCGATGCGTTACGCTCTCGAGCAGGGGGCGGACCTGCTGTCGATTCTGCCGACGATCGAGGCCCACAGCTTCTGGGAGCGGGTCATCCAGCCGGCGTGCGGCGCCATCATGATGATCTGGTTCAACCCGACCCGGGTGAACGATCCGCGGCGGGCGAACGCATATGCCAATGGCGCGTTCATGCTGATGCGCCGGTCGTGCTACGACGCCATCGGCGGCCACGCGGCGGTCCGTACGGAGGTGAACGAGGACATGCACATGGCTCGCCGCACGAAGGAGGCGGGGCTTCGGCTGATCGTGGTGTCGAACGACGATCTGTATCATGTGCGGATGTACGACACGCTCGGGAAGATGTGGTCTGGCTGGTCGCGGATTTTCTACGGCTGTTTTGAAACATACCGCCGTCTTATTATTTCGAGTCTCGCGGTGGTGGTCTTCAGTCTGTTGTCGTGGCTGTCGCTGGCGGCGGGGGTCGCGGGTTGGGAGTCGGATTCGGGATTCGGCCGGTGGGCGCCGTGGATCGCCGGAGCGTCGCTGGCGGCCTGCCTGGCACAGGTGTCGGTGATGGCGCGATTCTATCGACTGAGTCGCATTCACCCGGCCTATGCGTTGCTTTATCCGGTCGGTGTCACGATCGCCCTCGGCGCTCTCTTTAACGCCATGAGACGGCTGCATGGGCGCGCGGCCACGGTCTGGCGCGGCACTACCTATCGCGGCGATCAGGTCGAGGGCGATGTGGAGAGGGCGGGGCGCTGACCTATAGCGGCCAGAAGAGCGGGATCAGGCTCATCGACATCACGAACCACAGCACCGCCATCGGCAATCCGACGCGGGCGAAATCGTGAGGGCGGTAGCCACCCGGGCCGAAGACCATCAGGTGCGTCTGGTAGCCCGTCGGCAGGACGAATCCGGAGGAAGCTGCGAGGGCGACCGCGACGGCGAAGGATCGCGGGTTGCAGTGGAGGCCGGCTGCGGCGGCCATCGCGATGGGGAACATCAGCGCCGCAGAGGCGGCATGGGACATCAACTCGGTCAACAGCCATGTGAGCACGTAGACGGCGGCGAGGACGCCGATGGGGCCGAGCCACGGGTCGACGTGGCTGACCAGGTGGGCCACGGCTCCGGCCGCGCCGCTGTTGGCCATTGCACGGCCGATGCCGATCGCGCCGCCGATGACGAGCAGCACCTGCCAGTCGATCTTCCGCCGAGCGATCGAAGCGGGGAGGCAACGCGTCACGACCATGCCGCCCGCGGCGAGGAAGGCGATGATGACGCGCCGCTCGGCCAGCCAGGGTGTGAGCGGTCCGCTGACGCCCACGGCCGCGAGCACGTCCGGCAGGGTCATGAGGACGACCATGGCCGCGGCGATGGCGGCGGCGATCGGGGCCTTTTCGCGGCGTTCGGGGGCGGTGGTGCCGGCCTCGGAGACGAGGTAGAAGTCGGGGTTGTTTCGGTGGGCGCGGAGAAAGCCGGTGCCGGTCAGCAGCAAGAGTGTATCTCCGGCGTGGAGCACGATGTCGCCGATCTTCCGGTGAAGGCGTTCGCCGTTTCGATGGACGGCGATGACGGCGGCGTTATACATGCTTCGGAAATTGCCCTCACGGATGCCCCGACCGATCAGCGGGCTGGACGGGCTGATGACGGCCTCAAAGAGACCGTGATACGTTCCGGTGTCAAATCCCGTGTGTTCATCAACCGCGGGCACGAGGCCGGGTATTTTTTGTAAATCGACTATTGTAGATACTACACCGGTGAAGGCCAGGCGGTCGCCCGCGGCCAGGCGTTCGCCGGGTTCGACGGGGGTGAGGCGGTGTTCGCCGCGCTCGATCTGGACCAGGAAGAGGCCCGGCAGATGGCGCAGCCCCGCTTCGTGGATGGTCCGGCCGATGAGCGGGCAGTCCGGGCGCACGGACATCTCGACCATGAATTCGCGGCGGCTTTCGCCCAGTTGTTCGAGAAACTCCTTGCGGTTGGGCAGGAGTCGGGGGGCCAGCACGATGAGCAGGACGGCGCCGGCGAGGGCGATGGGGACGCCGGCCTTGCCGAGTTCCCACATGCCGAAGCCGCGCATGCCGGCGGACTGGAGCATGCCGTGGATGATCAGGTTCGTGCTGGTGCCGATCAGCGTGCAGGTACCGCCGAGGACGGCGGCGAAGCTGAGTGGGAGGAGCAGCTTGGAGGCGCTGATCCGGCGTTTTCGGCACCACTCCAGCAAGACGGGAATGGACATGGCCACGACGGCCGTATTGTTCAGAAATGCGGAGAGGCCGATGACCGGCGGCACGATTCGCGCGACGGCGCCTTGTGGCGTGCGAACCGGTCCGAGAATGCGACCGGTCACGCGACCGAGGAGGCCGGTCTCGACGACGCCCGCCGCTACGACGAACAGGGCGCCAATGATGAGCACCCCCTCATTGGAAAAGCCCAGGAAGGCCTCCTGGGGCGAGAGGATGCCGACCAGCGCGAACAGGCCGAGGGCGCCGAGGAAGATGATGTCGATGACCGCGGGGAAGCGAACCAGTCCGATGACCATCGCGGCGAGCACAACGAGCGTAAAGGCGGCATCCCACGTCACGAGCGGCTCCAGGTGGACCGGGCCGTTCGCCGGCTCCACGCCGTCTGCTCTTCCCCGGTCTCAGCCACGTCAGACTGCTGGGAATATCGGCCAGCGGACCAGCGGACGCGAACTGTTCGGGCGGGATGATACCCGTTTTCTGGCTCGACCGGGTTTGTAGGCGAGGGTGTTGACCTGGACGGCGCGAGGCGATATACTGTCGGGTAATGAATGGATTGCTTCCACATTCCCCGTTGGTCCGATCGCGGCGTGCCGCCGGCACGCAGAGCGGGCTTGTTCTCTCTTGGGGCGCCGCGGGGCGCCTGTGTAGCTGTTGTTGTATGACCTGCTCCGACGAGGGCACGTCCTGACGACGACGGCGAATCAGTAGAATCGACCCTATTGGATTTGCAAGGCTCGCGGGACTGTTCCCGTGGGCCTTTTTTGTTTTTACGACGCGGCACGACCGCGCATCGACAGGAGGGAAGGCCGTGGAGTTGCAGATCGCCCCGACGTCCGGAGCGGCGTCGTCGATCGGGGAGGCCAGTGCGCCGGAGGACCTGGTCGCGTGGAGCCTGGAGCGGTTCGCAGATCGCCAGATCGTGATCTCGACCGCCTTCGGGATGGAAGGGTGCGCGCTGATCGACATGTACGCGCGCCATGAGCGTCCTCTGACGGTGGTCTATCTGGACACCATGTTCTTCTTTCCGGAGACACTCGCATTGTGCGACCGGCTGGTCCAGCGCTATCCGCATCTGACGTTTGTCAATCGTGGTACGTCGCTGACCCTGGAACGACAGTCCGAGTTGTACGGCGACCGGCTGTGGGAACGCGATCCGGACCTCTGTTGCCGTCTGCGCAAGGTGGATCCGATGCATGATGCGATGCGGGAAGTGGATGTCTGGATTACCGGGCTTCGACGAGGCCAATCAAAGACTCGGGCCGACATTCGGGTCATAGAATGGGATTGGAAGTATCAGGTGCTGAAGTTCAGCCCGCTGGCGAGTTGGGAACGGGGGCAGGTGTGGGACTACGTTCGGACGAACGACGTCCCGTACAACCCGTTGCACGAACGGGCCTATCCGACGATCGGATGCACGCACTGCACGAAGCCGGTTCCGGGATCGAAGATCGGTGATTATTCGCGAGAGGGGCGATGGAACGGCACGACCAAGAAGGAATGCGGTCTGCACGGCGATGGAATCTAGTGTGCCGTCAACCTTGGATTTGCGGGTTCCCAATGGGAGGGCGAGGCTCCTGCCGAGCCTCACACGCGGCTTGATGGTGATCCGAACGGACGGCTCGCCAGCAGGCTCGTCCTCCCGCAGACCTCGCCCAACCCGCAGAATCAACGTTGACGGCACACTAGTGTTCCGACGCGACTCAATTGATGGGGAGCATCGGCGTCTCGCCGGTGCGCTTCCTGCGAGTCGGCGCGGGTGGGATGTCCACATCACCCATCAAGTCACGCGCGTCGGAACACGAGTGCCCGGCCATGCCCGGATGGGCGGGAGGTTGGGGCACCCCGCCCGCCGCTGGCAGGGATGGGGCGTCCGGGCGGGCTGAATCGGTTCCCCACACCCAGAGGGGATGGGGCACCCACACGAACAGCACAGGGAAAGAGACTGGAGGGATGAGACCATGATCCGGAAGCGGGACGATGAGGAATCGAAGGTGGAGACGGCCAAGCGTGAAGGCCGGCATCTTCGTGGGACGATTCGGGAGTCGCTGGCGTCGGACGCCGCGGCGTTCGGTCAGGCGGATGCGCACCTGCTGAAGTTTCACGGGGCGTATCAGCAGGACGATCGCGATCTTCGACGGGGGCTACGTGATCAAGGGTTGGACAAGGCGCACCAATTCATGGTCCGGGCGGCGATCCCCGGCGGCGGTCTGAACGCCGAGCAGTATCTGGCGCTCGATGCGCTGGCCGACGTGTTTGGAAACGGCTCGATGCGGATCACCACGCGACAGGGGATGCAACTTCACGGGGTGCTGAAGCAGGATTTGCGGGCGACGATCGCGCGCATCAACCAGACGCTGCTGACGACGTTTGCGGCGTGCGGCGACGCCGGGCGGAACGTCATGGCGTGTCCGGCGCCATTGGCAGATAAGCCGCATCGGTTGTTGCGGGAGCTGTCGCGGCGGATCGCCGTTCAATTGCGGCCGGCGACGCGGGCCTATCACGAGATATGGCTGGACGGCGATCGCGTCGTTTCGACCCAGGAGGAAGAGCCGTTTTACGGGGACCGGTATTTGCCGCGCAAGTTCAAGACGGGCATTGCGCTGGATACAGACAACTGCGTAGATGTCTATTCGCACGACTGCGGCCTCGTGGCCATCACCGGCGCAGGCGCTTTTCGCGGGTTCAACGTGCTCGTGGGCGGAGGCATGGGTATGACGCATGGTAAGGCCGACACGTTTGCGAAGATCGCCGAGCCTTTCGCGTTCATCGAGGTTGAGCAGGCGGTGGAGACCGTTCGGGCGCTCGCGGCGGTATTTCGAGACTTCGGAAACCGCGCCGACCGCCGGCATGCCCGACTGAAGTATCTGATCGCGGAGTGGGGTCTGGATGCGTTCAGGGCGGAGTTTCGGCAGCGGGTGTCGTTCGAGCCGAAGGCGCCACTCGCGCTGTTGCCTCCCGACTGTCACGACCACCTCGGATGCCGGCCGCAGGGAGATGGCAAGTGGTTTTGCGGCGTGTTCATCCAGAGTGGACGGATCGACAACCGCGAGGGCCTGCGATTGAAGACCGCCCTTCGAGGCCTCGTGGCGCGGTATCGCCCCGGCATACGCTTGACAGCGAGTCAGAGCCTCTTGCTGACGGACTTGGATGAGACGGCCGTTGAGGATGTGGAACGAACGCTCGCGGCGCATGGCGTTCGGCCCGTGGCGGAGCTGTCGGCGGCGCGGCGTTATTCGATGGCGTGTCCGGCCCTGCCGACGTGTGGGCTGGCGATGGCGGAGTCCGAACGACTGTTTCCCAGCGTGCTGGAGCGGTTCGAGGTGGAGTTGGAGTCGCTCGATATGGGCGATGTGCCGATAACGCTGCGAATGACCGGGTGTCCCAACGGCTGCGCCCGTCCGTACACGGCCGACATCGCGTTCGTGGGCCGGCGGCCGGATGTGTACGACGTCTTCGTCGGCGGAGGGCTGAGCGGCCATCGTGTGGCGGACCTGTACGCCGCCGACGTTTCGGTCGGCGAGCTGGTTGCGGTGGTTCGTCCTCTGCTGCGCCGCTGGGCGGCCGAGCGGCGCGCGGGCGAGGGACTCGGCGATCTCTATCAGCGTCTGGTGAAGCACGACGCGCCGCGGACGATGATCACGGGGAACGAGGTGCCGACGTCGCCGCTGATCCAACTGGAGATTGATCGATGACGCAGGGGCTGGTCTATATAGGCGTGACGCACCAGACGGCGCCGCTCTCGATTCGGGAGCGATTCGCCGCGGATCGCGACGGCCTGCCGGCGTTGCTGGCGCGTGTGCGGGATCATGCCGCCGAATGCGTGATCCTCAGCACCTGCGGCCGATTCGAAGTCTATGCATGGGCGGACACCGCGGAGGCTGAGACGTGGCGACGGCGGTTTGCGGAGTTGTTTGCGGTGCCGTCGGGGCTGGTCGGACGGCACGCGCGCGTCCGGATCGGGGCGTCCGCCGCCGAACACTTGTTGCGGGTTGCCGCCGGTCTGGAATCGCAGATCATCGGTGATGAGCAGGTCGTGGGCCAGGTTCGTGAGGCATTTGGGCTGGCCTGCCGGACGCGGTCGATCGGGCCGATGCTCTCGGCGCTGTTTCGCGCGGCGATTCATGTTGGCAAGCGGGTTCGACGAGAGACAACGGTTTGTCGGGCGGCGCACTCGTTCGCGGAGCTGGCGGTCGGGCACGTGGCCCGGACGATCGACGCGATCGAGGGCCAGACGGTTCTCGTCGTCGGCAGCGGCAACCTCGCCGGGCGCGTTGTGTCGCACCTGGCCGATTCGCCGCGTGGGCGACTCGTGCTGGCCAGTCGATATGTGGACCGTGCGCGGGGACTGGCCGGTCGCGCCGGCGGACTGGGCATCGACCTGACGAGTCTGCCGGAGTGGGTCCGTCGCGCGGACGCGGTCGTCACCTGCACCTCGTCGCCGCGGTTCGTGATTACGCCGGAGATGATTCGGCGCGACGGCCGAACCACGACTGTTGTCGATCTTGGTATGCCGAGGAACGTCGATCCGGCCGTCGGGCACGTCAAGGGCGTCCGATTGTGCCCGATGGACGCGCTCGTTCCTGCCGGCGGTCCCGGCGATGAAGCGGTCGGGGCGGCGGAGCGGATCATCGCAGAGGAATTGGCGCGATTCGTTGAGTGGATGCGGCTGCGTCGCCTGGGTCCGGAGATTGCGAGGCTCGTCCGGCGCGTGGAAGGCGGGTCGACGAAGCCTACGCCGGAGATGAAGCGGCAATTGCACGCCTTGATCGTGCGGCTCAAGCGGGAGGGGCAAGCGGCATGACTCGGACCGCGTTGATCCTCGCGGCCCACGGGTCGCAGAAGGCTCCCGCGGCCAACGCCGTCGTTCGCGCGCTGGCCGAGCGTGTGCGGACGCTGGGCCTGTTTGATGAGGTCACGGCGGCGTTTCATCGAGGCGAGCCGGGACTGACCGAGGTCTTGGATCAGATCGCAGCGGACGACGCCACGATCGTGCCCATCATGACGAGCGCCGGGTACTACAGTGAGGTCGTCCTGCCACGCGATCTGGCGAGCAACGATCGGTTCGGGCAGATCGAGATGCGCATCACCGCGCCGATCGGCACGCATCCCAAGGTGGCGGCGTTCGCTGCGGCGCGTTTTCGGAAAGCCTGCGAGCGATTCGGGTTCGATCCGAAGGCCACGCGTGCCGCCGTGGTCGGCCACGGCACGCCGCGTCATCCAGGAAGTCGGCTGGCCACCGAGGCCGCCGCACGGCGGATCGAGCGTCTGACCGGCTGCCGAAGCGCGGCGGGATTCTTTTTGGAAGAGGCTCCGGCGGTGGAGACGGTCGTCGATTGGGCGGATGGGTGCGACGTCGTCGTCATTCCGTTCTTGATTGGCGGATCGCACGTGATGCGGGACATTCCGCGGCGCCTCGGGATCGACGCGGCGGCCGACGCATGGCGGCCGTTCCGTGCGGAGGTCGACGGCGTTTGCGTGGTGTGTGATCGAGCGGTGGGCGAATATCCGGGGATCGCGGAGGTTGTCGTCGCGCTGGCGCGGACGGGTGGGGGCCGATCGAATGACGATGGCCCGCGACCCGTGCGCGAACTGCGGCTGGGGACACGCGGCAGCGCGTTGGCGCGCTGGCAGGCGGAGCACGTGGCGGAGCGGCTTCGCAGCGTGGGCGTCGCCGTGCGGCTGGTGGAAGTCTCGACCGTTGGAGATCGCGTCCTCGATTGCGCGATCCAACAGTTGCCGACTGCCGGGCCGTTCAGCGATGACATCGAGCGGCTCTTGCTGGCGGGAGAGATCGACTTGGCCGTCCACAGTTTGAAGGACCTTCCGCTGCGGTCGACGCCGGGGTTGCGAGTCGTTGCGGTGTTGCCGCGTGGCGATGCGGGCGACGTGCTCGTATCGCGTAGCGGTCTGACGCTGGCCGAGTTGCCCGCCGGCGTGGTGGTCGGGACCAGCAGCCCGCGGCGGGCGGCGCAGTTGTTGGCGCTCCGCCCGGATCTGCGGACCGCAATTATCCGTGGACCGGTGGACGCGCGGATTCGACAGGTGCATGCCGGTCGATTTGATGCGGCCCTGCTGGCGCGGGCGGGGCTGGAGCGCCTGGGTTTGTCGGGCAAGATCAGCGAGGACCTTTCGATTGAGGCGATGCTGCCGGCGCCGGGGCAGGCGGCGCTGGCGGTACAAGTGCGATCGGTGGACGCCGGCACCGCGGCGATCTGCCGGTTCCTGAACGATGCGGCCACGCAACAGGCGACGGCTGCGGAGTTGGCGTTTGCGCGGGCCTATGAGGATCAACGCGGTCTGGCGGTCGCGGCGTTTGCGACCGCGGACGAGCGAATCACCCTTCACGCACGGCTCATCTCGCTGGACGGATCGCGGCAGCGCGACGCGCGGATCGTCGGCGACGATCCGATTGAGACGGCCGGCGAGGCGATCCGGCGACTCGGCGGGGGACCTGCAACGGCGGAGGTGGCGTGATGGAGGCGGAGCCGGGCAAGGTGTATCTCGTCGGGGCCGGCCCGGGCGACGCCGGGTTGATCACCGTTCGCGGTCGCGCGTTGCTGCGGTCCGCCGATGTCGTGATCCACGACCGGCTGATCGCGCCCGAACTGTTGGAACCCATCCGGACCGATGCGGAACTGATCGATGTCGGCAAGACGCCGGGGAGGGCGCCGTACGCGCAGGATGCCATCAACGCGATGTTGGTTGCCCGCGCCCGCGCCGGCCGCCGCGTCGTTCGTCTCAAGGGCGGCGATCCGTTCCTGTTCGGACGCGGCTGGGAGGAGTGGACCGCGTGTGATCGTGCAAACGTGGCCTGTGTGGTCGTTCCGGGGGTCAGCAGCGCGATCGCCGCGCCGGCTTCGGCCGGAATTCCGGTGACGTTGCGCGGGGTCGGGCGGTCCGTGGCGATCGTGACCGCTCGAACGGAAGACGACGACACCGCCGCGACACTGGACTACGACGCCCTGGCGCGAATGGATACGATTGTCATCATGATGGGACGGGCCACACTGGGGAACGTGGCCCGGCGGCTGATCGAAGCCGGGCGCGATGCCGCGACGCCGGCGGCGTGTATCGAACGCGGAACGACGTGCGGCCAGCGTGAGGCCATCGCGACGCTCGGCGAGATCGCCGAGGCGGCGGATCGCGCGAGGCTGCGTGCCCCGATGGTCACATGCGTCGGCGCGGTCGTGGCGTACCGGCTGCGCGGATCGGCGGGCACCTTTCCTCTGGTGGGCAAGCGGATCGCCGTCATGTGCGCCGCTTCCTCGATGGACGGGCTTCGGCGGTTGTTGTCGGAGGCCGGCGCGGACGTCATCGACTGCCCGTTGATCCGGATCGCCTACGATTCGGCGCCGGATAGACGCGGTATCCTCGCGGCCGGCTCACACGATTGGATCGCCTTCACGTCTGTCCATGGCGTGCACGGATTCTTCCGAGCGCTGGTGGCGTCGGGCCGAGATGCGCGGGCGCTTGGGGGATGCCGCTGTGCGGCGGTCGGACCGGCGACCGCGGCCGCGCTTCGGGCGTTCGGAATCACGGCCGACCTGATTCCCCAGCGATTCACGGCGGCGGGTCTCCTCGATGCCTTGGAGTCGCGCATGGCACAGGCGAGACCGTCCGTCCTGTTGCCGCGCGGCGACATCGCGGGCCGCTCTCTGCCCGACGGATTGCGGCGGCTGGGCGCGGACGTGCATGAGCTGGTCGTGTATCGTACCGTTCCGGCGACGCCCTCGGCTTCGGAGCGGGCCGCCCTTGGCGAAGGTGTGGATGCGGTGGTCTTCTGCAGCCCTTCGGCCGTGCGCCGGTTTGTAGAGCTGGGTCTGGACGCGAACGGCGCGGTGGTGGCGTGCATCGGGCCGACGACTGCGGCCGCGGCGAGCGCGTCGGGCATGCCCGCCGACATCGTGGCCGACGAACATACGGCCGCGGGACTGGCAGCCGCGCTGGCGGAACGCTGGGCACCCGTTGGAATGAAGATATGAGCAGTTTTCCACAGCGACGCATGCGGCGCCGCCGCCAATCGGGGGCGCTCCGGGCAATGACGCGCGAAACGCGGCTGTCTCCCGAGAACTTTGTCTGCCCTCTGTTTGTCGTGGAACGCAGCGACGCTGCCGGTCCGGTCCGGTCGATGCCGGGCGTTGCGCGTCACACGGTCGACGATCTGGAGCGCGAGATCGAGCAAATCGCGGCGCGGCGGATCCCCGCCGTGATGCTGTTCGGCATTCCGGCGAGCAAGGATGCCGCCGGCAGCGGGGCGTATGCGGAGGACGGCGTGGTCCCGCGGGCGATCCGGCGGATCAAGGCCGCTTGCGAGGGCGTCGCCGTCGTTGCCGACGTGTGCCTGTGCGAATACACGGATCACGGGCACTGCGGCATTGTCCGCGCCGAGCGCGTCGTCAATGACCAATCGCTTGAGGCCTACGCTCGAGCGGCCGTGGCCTACGCCCGTGCCGGAGCCGACCTGGTCGCGCCGAGCGGCATGATGGACGGCATGGTCGGCGCCCTGCGAGACGCGCTGGACGGCGCCGGTTTTGAACACGTCGGGATTCTGTCGTATGCGGTCAAGTATGCCTCGTCGTTTTACGGGCCGTTTCGAGACGCGGCGGACTGTGCGCCGACGTTCGGCGACCGCCGTAGCCATCAGATGGACCCCGCCAACGTCCGGGAGGCACTGGCCGAGGCCGAACTGGACCTTGGCGAAGGGGCCGACTTCCTGATGGTGAAGCCGGCGATCGCCTACCTCGATGTCATCGCCCGATTGCGACAGACGTATCCGTCCGTTCCGCTGGCGGCGTATCAGGTCAGCGGTGAGTACAGCATGATCAAGGCGGCGGCGAGCAACGGGTGGATCGACGAACGGCGAATCGTGCTGGAATCGCTGACGGCCATCCGTCGGGCGGGCGCCGACGTCATCCTCACATACTACGCCCGGCAGGCCGCCGAGTGGCTGAGCGCGTGATGGACGGGTCGCAGGCGATGTTCGCGCGGGCCGGAGCCGTCATGCCGGGCGGGGTCAATTCACCGGTTCGGGCGTTCCGGGCCGTGGGCGGGACGCCGCGGTTCATCGCTCGGGCGGCGGGGGCGCGGCTGTTTGATGTCGATGGTCGCAGCTATATCGATTACATCGGATCGTGGGGGGCGGCGATCGTGGGGCATGCCCACCCCGCGGTTGTCGAAGCCGTCAGCGCGGCGGCTCGTGGCGGCACGAGTTTCGGAACGCCCTCGCCCTTCGGGGTCGAACTCGCCGAAGAGATCGTCCGACGCGTGGCATCGGTCGAGCAGGTCCGGATGGTCAATTCGGGCACCGAGGCCGTCATGAGCGCGGTGCGGCTGGCGCGGGCGGCGACCGGTCGCGATAGGATCGTGAAATTCGCGGGCGGCTATCATGGACATGTAGACGCGCTGCTGGTGCGCGCTGGTTCCGGAGCGGCGACGCTGGGCCTGCCCGACTCGCCGGGCGTGCCGCGCCGGGTGGTCGAAACGACGCATGTCGCTCGCTATAACAACTTGGCCTCCGTCGAGGCCGTGTTCGACCGCTTCGGTCGGGAGATCGCCGCAGTGATCGTCGAGCCGGTCGCCGGAAACATGGGCGTGGTCCCGCCCGCCGGTGGGTTTCTCGACGGGCTGCGCGAGCTGACCGAGCGGTCCGGGGCGCTGCTGATCTTCGACGAGGTGATGACCGGATTTCGCGTGGCGGCCGGCGGAGTGCAGTCGATCTACGGCATCAGGCCGGACCTGACGACGTTTGGCAAGGTGATCGGCGGCGGGCTGCCGGTCGGAGCCTATGGCGGTCGAGCCGATCTAATGTCGATGGTGGCGCCGGCGGGGTCCGTCTATCAGGCGGGCACGTTGTCGGGGAATCCGCTGGCGATGGTGGCAGGGCTGGCGACGCTCCGGTGTCTCGACGATGAGGCCTATGAGCGGCTGGAGCGGCAATCGGCATCCTTGGAGACCGGGCTGTCCGAGGCGCTGGGCGCGGCGGGCGTCGGGGCCGTGGTTCAAAGAGTGGGGTCGATGTTGACCGTGTTCTTCGGCGTCCCGGCGGTGCGGGATATTGAACAGGCCGCAGCGGCGGACCACGCCCGGTTCGGCCGGTTCTTCCACGCCCTCCTCGATCGCGGCGTTCACCTGCCCCCGAGCGGCTATGAGGCATGGTTTGTCTCGCTCGCTCACGATTCCGCCGTCATTGCGGAGACGCTGACCCACGTCCGAGACGCCCTGAAGGACCTCTGATCGCCGCTACGGCACCGGCACGAGTGCGCTTCTGGGCCGCTTGCACGCCGAGCGATGGCCGTGGGAGCGAACTTGACAGGTCCGGCGAATAAACTAGAGTAACCGCAGTTGCCGCCCGATAAGGGCGGATACCGAGCGATCGATCCCCGATAGCTCAATTGGTAGAGCGAGCGGCTGTTAACCGCTAGGTTGTAGG
>JBHHVX010000026.1:0-34051 GCA_046754505.1 Phycisphaerae bacterium
CCCGAAACCGCTAAACTGTTGCAAATCCGAGATGGCCCCGCTCTCTGTCCACTGGAACAGGTTCCAAGTGCGCATGCGCCCGATGCAGATCACAAGCCGCCAGAATCCGCACATCGCGCGTGTGGCGAGGCTGCGCCATCGCCGCGATCGTGACAGGCAGCAACAAATCCTGATTGACGGCCGGCGCGAGTTTGACCGGGCGCTCGAGGCCGACATCGAGATTCTTGACGTGCTCTTCTGCCGAGGACACCTGGAGAACGCCGTTGTCGACGCATGGTCCACCTCATCGCGACTGCGGGCTTGTCGGCTCTATGAAGTCACCGAGGCGGTCTTCGGAAAGATTGCCTACGGCGACCGAACCGATGGCATTGTGGCCGTCGCGGCACGACCACACGTCAGACTCGACGACCTGTCGCTGAACGCCTGTCCACTGATCGGAATCGCCGAGGGCGTCGAGAAACCGGGCAATCTCGGTGCGATCGTCCGCAGCGCCGACGGAGCCGGCGTCGATGCCCTGGTGGCCGTCGACGCCGCTACCGATGTGTACGGACCCAACGCAATCCGTGCGAGTCTCGGAACGCTGTTCCATGTGCCGATCGTGGAAACGACGCCGACCGCGGCCCGGACGTGGCTGGCGGATCGGCGGATCGGTGTCGTGGCCGCGCGACCCGACGCGGACCGAGCCTACACCGATGTCGACCTGACTCGGCCCGTGGCGATCGTATTCGGATCAGAGGCGGACGGCGTGTCGAGCGCGTGGCAGGGCGCAGACGTGATGGCAGCGCGGGTGCCGATGGCGGGCTGCGCCGATAGCCTGAATGTGTCCGTCACCGCGGCGCTGTTCTTCTATGAAGCGGTCCGGCAGCGGGCCGCCGCCGAGCCGGCGCGGAGTGCGCCATGACGCGCGCGCTGGAGATGATTCGTACATGGGCCGAGATGGTCAAGTTCTCCCACTCGATCTTCGCGCTGCCGTTTGCGTTGATGGCGACGTTCCTGGCAGGGCGGCATCTGCCGACGGGCGTCCCCGCGCCGGGCCAACTCGGCCTCATCGTCGCCTGCATGGTCGCGGCACGCAGTTTCGCTATGACCTTCAACCGCATCGCCGACGCCGCAATCGACGCCCGCAACCCGCGGACGGATCGGCGGCCGATTCCGGCCGGGCGGATCAGCGTTGCGCAGGCATGGACGTTCCTCGTGGCGAGTGGCATCGCGTTCGTAGCGTCATGTGGCGGTTTCCTCTGGGCCTACGGCAACCCGTGGCCGCTGTACCTCGCGGCTCCCACGCTGGCGGTGCTGGCGGCCTACTCGTACACAAAGCGTTTCACGACGGCCGCACACTTCGTTCTCGGCGCCGCCATCGCCCTGGCTCCCGCCGCCGCGTGGATCGCCATTGATCCGGCAACGATCGGGTCAACAGCCGTGATCCTCACGGCGGCGGTCCTCTTCTGGATCGCCGGGTTCGACATCATCTATGCCTGTCAGGACGTCGGCCCGGACCGACGCGAAAGGCTCTTCTCGCTCCCCGCGAAACTGGGCATCGGCCGGGCCCTGACCATCTCCCGAGGATGCCACATCATGACGATCGCGCTGCTGGTCCTTCTCGGGCGAGTCGGACCGTTCGGCTGGATCTACTGGATCGGGGTGACGGCCACCGCCCTGCTCCTGGCAGCCGAACAGGCCATCGTGCGGGCCGACGACCTGTCGCGGGTGAATCTGGCGTTCTTCACGCTCAACGGGTGCGTCAGCCTGATGCTGGCGACTGCGGCGGTTACGGATCTGTTGTTGTTGCGTTCGAGCCACTGACGATATCACGCACAAGTGCCCCAGCCGCACGGGGTTGCGTTCCGTGGGCTTGCGGGCCCAGCCGGACGGAGTTATAGTCAGCCCCCATGTTTGTCCCGTGTTGTCGTCAATTCGCTCGGCTGATGCCCGGCTTCGCGGTCCTCGCGATCGTCGGCGGGCCAAGCCTGTCGGCATCCTTCGCGGACCAGTGCATTCGTCTCGCGTCGAAGGACGCGAAGCCGAAGGGCCATCCCACATCGCCAACCCAGCCCGAACATTCCCGATCGTCGGACAGTATTGCGTCCGTCACACCCAAGGCGGCCAAACCGTCACGATGCGACGCCCCCGACGCGACCATTGCGACGACGCCGGCCCCGCCGGTCGAGGGTTGGACGCCTCCACCGCGAGTCGTTGGCCCAACTTCGTCGACGCCTCCCGCCCAGAGACTTCATCACCCGGTCTACCGAGCGCACGCACCACCGGCAGCCTGAGGCCCAGGGAATTCCGAGCGGAATTGCCCCGGCAGGTCGAGTGCCCCCGCACATTCATTATCCACGAGTGCTCGCATGGGTTCAGAGCAGGCGTCACGAGGGCTTCCGGCCCCCGTGAGACTGAGATGGTACTTGAAGAGAAGCGAAATGATCAGAGCCGCGACCGCGAGGGAGCACGCTTCGTGGCCAAACGCGGCTCGCTCCCTCACGGTCGCGGCTCTGACAGGACTTTTCAAACACGTTCTGAACCTCAAACGCTGCAATACGGAGAAGCCGGTGCCTCACCGGACAAACAACTGCGACTTTTCTGAAAGAGCAGCCACGCGGCAGAACGCTGCTCATGTGGCTGGGCTGCGCGGGTGGGGCCCCGCGGCTCACATCAGGATGAAATCATGAACGAACGTGACCTTTGGTGGAAAATTGTCCTTGTCGGTTGTGTGGTGGCGTTGGCCTTCGCCAGCGTCTGGCCCTTAAACGAAAAGCTGAAGTTCGGCATCGACCTGTACGGCGGTTATAGCTTGCTGTATGAAATCGATACGACCGGACTGAAGCCCAGTGATCGCAAAGGCCTGTCGAAACGTGTCATGCACGTGCTCCAGGATCGCGTCGACCCCAAGGGCGTCTATAACCTGGTGTGGCGGCCGGTGGGCCACAATCGGCTCGAAATCCAGATGCCGCGCCCGAGCGAAGAATTGAGCAAGGCGCGCCAGGAGTACGAATCGCTCAGAGAGCAGATCCAGAAAAGCCACCTCCGGCGCAGCCAGATCGAGCGTGCCCTGACCTTGTCCGGCGCCGACCGCACACAGGCGTTCGCTACGCTCACCGGTCTGATCGCGGCACGACGTCCCCTACTGGATGCGGCCGCCGTCGCGTATGACGCCTACCGGGAGGCGGACAAGACCTATCAGGCCCGCGTCGAGGCGATCGAGGCCGGTCGCCTGACGGAAGAACAGATCCGGACCACGGTCGAAGTTCCGGCGGAGGCGCGGGCCGAGGCCATCGCCGCGCTGCCAACGGCCGGTCCTGAGCAAGTCGCGTTGCTGAAGGTAGCAGGCAAGGCATGGGACGAGATGCAGGCCGCCCGAGCCGCCACGCAGCCGGCGCCGCCGGCCACCCAACCCGAGGACGCCCAACGCCGATACGCGTTGACCAAGAACCGATACGTCACCGCCATCCTCGAAGTCGTCAAGGCCAACCCCGACCCCGACAAGCTGACCGGAGGTGTGACGATCGACACCGTCGTCGATCTCGAGGGCAAGTTCATTCAGGCCGTCAACGATGTGCTCGCCACAAATCTGGACACGGGACAACTACAAACTGTGCTCGAAGCCCGGCCCGGCGACGCGTTTCGCACCACCAAGCTGACCGAGATCACGGAAGAGTATCCCGGCCTCGCGGGCACGATCCAGTCCATGGTGGTCGAATGGGACAAGCTCCGCACCAAGCGGCGAGGCGAGGGTCGGCTCGAAGACCCCAGCGACTTGCAACGCCTCTTGCGAGGAGCCGGCGTACTCGAGTATCGAATCCTCGCGGAGGTCGATCAGGCGAATCCGGACAAGTATGCCAAGTACATCGAGCAGCTCAAGGCGCGGGGGCCGCGGCGGTCTCCGGGCGAGGAAACCTATCAGTGGTTCGAGATCGAGAACCCCGCGGATTTCGTCGGCGTCAAGAACGTGAATCGCGATTTCGAAACGAGCAAGTACCGCCGAGGTGCCGTCTGCGAACGCTACGGCGACAAGTACTACGTTTTATCACAAATCGGTGAGAACTATACGCTCGTGCACAAACCGGGCAGTGCGGACTGGTCGCTCAAGAGCGCCCGGCCCGACCGCGACCAGAACGGCCGCCCGTGCATGTCCTTTACGCTGGATGAACGCGGCGGGTCAAAGTTCGATGTCCTGACCCGGACGAATCTAAAACGGCAACTCTGCATCTTTCTCGACGACATGGCCATCTCGCACGCAACGATTCAGAGTGCGATCCGAACGCGCGGACAGATCACCGGCTCGTTCACTGTTCGCGAAGTCCAAGAGATGGTCAAGAAGCTCGAAGCCGGCAGCCTGCCCCGAAAGCTCAAGGACCCGCCGATCAGCGTGCGGTCCATCGGACCGAGCCTCGGAGAGGCCAATCGCACGGCGGGCCTGAAAGCGGCCGAATACGGAGCGATCGCCGTGGCGATCTTCGTGCTCCTCTATTACTTCTATGCCGGCGGCATCGCCGTCACGGCCGTGGCGATGAACGTTCTGTTCATCGGCGCGATGATGTCGACGCTCGGTGCGACGCTCACGTTGCCCGGCATCGCCGGTCTGGTCCTCGCCGTCGGAATGGCCGTGGACGCCAACGTTCTGATCAATGAGCGGATCCGGGAAGAGCTTGCTCGCGGCACGGCTGTGCGTATGGCCATCAAGCTCGGCTACGAGCGGGCGTTCAGCGCGATCATCGACTCCAACATCACCACCGTGCTGACCTGCGTGATCCTCTATCTCCTCGGCAGCGAGGAAATCAAGGGATTCGGCCTCACGCTGGGGATTGGCGTCTTTATCAATATCTTCACGGCCTACTTCGTGACGCGGATGTTCTTCGAGGTGATGGTGATGCTTCGCGTGCCGCGGGAGGTCGTCCGGTTTCCCATCTACACCGCGTTCGGCATTGCCGCCTTCGGCGCGATGGTGTACGGACTGGGCTACTGGCTCAGCGACGAGGCAGCCCGCAGCCAATCGATTCTCATGCTGTTCGGCAGGGCCATCATGTATTGCGGCCCGGTCATTCTGGGGATCGTGGCCCTGATGCACCTGTTCCGAGCGATCCACACCACCCGGCAACGCGGCGGGAAGTCGGGCATCCCGATGCTCCGTCTGATCGGCTCACCGAAGATCGACTGGTTCGGCAAGCGATACCTGTTCGTTGGGTTTTCGACGGTGCTCGTCATCGGCGGCGCATACCTGTTCCTCGGAATGGAGTCGAAGAACCTCTACGACATCGAGTTCCTCGGCGGAACGTCGGCGCAGATCGACCTCAAGGAGCCCGGCCGCCTGACGAAAGATCAGATCGTCGAGCGACTCGAGACCGCTGGCAAACACCTCAAGACCTACGGCAAGGCCATGGAGCAGGCGACTATGGAGGGAAGCGGGGGCGTCTGGACGCTGCGGGCGCCGGGCGTCCCGGCCGGTCGTATCGAGCCCATCATCAAGAAGGTCATGGGGAAATCCCTCGCGCAGGGAACGGCCGTGACCTTCGATGATCCCGGGTCGGATACCGTCACCATCCTGACCCGATCGGAGGCGAAACTGAGCGAGGCACAAATGAAGCAGCAGACCACGGCTTTCGGCTCGGCGTTCACCGACACCGGGGCCGCGATCGCCGGGGCACAGGTCCAGTCCGTCCAGGCCTTCGGCCAGCAGGCCCAAGAAGACAAATCGTTTGACATTGTCACTCGCGAAACCAACAAGGAAATCGTCATCGCAGCCATCATGGATACGCTCCAGGATGACATCGAGATCCAACCCGCACTCTCATTCAAGATCGTGCATGATGAAAAAAAGGGCGGAAACCCCTTCTTCGTCGTGCGGAACGAGAAACCGGAGGAACTCGGCCTGCCGATTCCTGAAAACGAGGCCAAGCGAATCAGTCTCGATGGCCTGACCGGTGGTGTGGCGATCCTGCTCGATGACATCGAACCGCCCCAGACCGTGGACGAGTTGTCCGGACGCCTCCGAGCCATGCGGCTCCAGCCCGGCTTCGAGAAGTACGGCTGGCGCGACGCTGAATGTACCGGGTTGACGCCCGAATCACCCGGAAGCAGCCGCTTCAAGCGGGTCCTCGTGACGGTCGCCGACGAGAATTACCCCCTCGACGAAGGCGGGTCTCCATCGTCGGCCTGGATCGACGAACTGGCCCAGCCGGAGGTGACGCTCCTGCAGGAGGCGCTCGAACGCCAGACCTCATTGCGACAGATCACCCAATTCGACAAGCAGGTCTCCGGTGAAGCCCAGCAGGACGCCCTGATTGCGCTGGCGCTGAGCTGGATCGTGATCATCCTGTACGTCTGGTTCCGTTTCGGAAACATCCGCTGGGGTCTGGCCGCGGTTGTGGCCCTGGTTCATGACGTGATCATCGCATGTGGGGCCGTCGCCCTGACCTACTACATTGCAGATACCGCACTTGGAAAGACCCTGATGATCGATCACTTCCGCATCGATCTGGCCCTCGTGGCGGCCTTCCTGACCGTGGTCGGATATTCCGTGAACGACACGATCGTGGTGTTCGACCGGATTCGCGAGAACCGCGGGCGGCAGCCCGACGTCGGCGCGGACATCATGAACCGGTCGGTCAGCGAGACGCTGTCGCGGACCATTTTGACGTTGTTGACCACCCTCCTGGCGGTACTTATCATGTACGCATTCGGTGGGCCCGGGATTCACGGGTTCAGCTTCGTCCTGGTCGTCGGGTTGTCGATCGGGACCTACAGTTCGATCGCCGTGGCCAGCCAGATCCTTGTTCGGCGCGACGCTACGGCGAAGAGGTAACGGTCCGTGTCGAACGGCTCTGTACCAGGGATGGTGCCATGAGAAGCGATACCAAAGTCGGTGTGCTCGTCGGTCTCGTGATCGTCGTGGCTGCGAGCGTCTATTTCTATGGGAACGGCGAAGACGGAGACGAAGTCCTCGTCTCTTCCGCCGAACGTGCGACGCCCTCGCCGGAAATACCCGTCAGCACCGAGCGGAAAAAGGTCCGCAACGAGGCTTCCGCGACGCCGCCATCGTCGGCAAAACGCTCCGCGTCGGATGCCGCGCGCAAGCCGCGGCGTGTCGCGAGTCGAAATCGCACCGCCCGTCCGTTCGCGCCGGCCGGCAAGCGCCTTTCGGCCGGCGCGAAGGCGGGCGGGCGGTCCGTCCCCGGTCCGAGCCGCGGAGTCGCGACACGCAAGCCCCTCAAGACGGGCGGCGCCGAGCGGCTCGTTAAGAATCAACCACGCCGGCCCACCGCCGGACAACCCGCGAAAGCACCCGCCGGTGCGAGCAGGCCGACGCCCGGCATCGACTGGAAGAAGGCATCCGAGCAACTGGACGCCACCAAGCGCGAACTCGCGCGCATCGCGGCCCGCCACAACTCGGACACCGGCCTCGCCCGGCCGTCCACGCCGCTGCGGACCTCGGCCTCCGAGACCGTCAAGGAAGCCACCCGCGCCAACCTCGATCAGAAACGATCGCCCGAGCCGCAGATCGATTCGGCCGTCACCAGACGTTCGCCAAGGCCCTCTCCGCAATCGGGTGGCTCCTCCGGAGCCTGGCCGAAGCGACACCGCGTCCGGAGCGGTGACACCCTCTACGAGATCGCCGAGCGGTACTACCAATCCGGCGCCAAGACCGCCATGATCCTTCGCGCCAACCCCGGGATCGACGACCCTCGCGTCCTGAAGATCGGCTCGGAGATCACCCTTCCCGATCCGCGGACCGCCCGGTCCACTCCAAAGCCGCGGCCTGCCGTGAAACCCCGGCCTCCTGCCGGTGGACGAACCTATGTCGTTCGCTCGGGAGACTCGTTCTATGCAATCGCAAAACGCGTCTACGGCGACAGCCGCCGCTGGAGGTCGATCTTTGATCTGAACAAGACGGTCGTAAAGAACGACCCGAAGCGGCTCAAGCCGGGCATGACCATCCAATTGCCTCCGAAATAGCCGGCGACCCCTTCCGCTGAAGCGGCAGCAGTCCACCATAAGGAGGCTACGGGCGCGCCGTTCAGGATGGCGGTGCCTCGTGTGTTCCGGAAACACCCGGTCCGTTGGCTCGCTCCCACAGCGTCGTCGCCAGAATGACAACAAACGCTGCGCTGCACCAGACGCCGGGCGAAAGCCCGGCCCATGGTCGCCACAGGACCTGTCGAATCGCCGTAACGACCGGGCCGCCGCCCGGCCCGGCCCAGGCCCACATCGCGTTGATCGCCGAGCAAGCGCCGAGCGTCAGCCAGCAGGCCCACCATCGCCGGCTCGCCATGAACGACCACGCCCACACGGCAACCACTGGCAGCGCGTAGCGCTCGTGCATCTGTGTCGACAGCACGAAGAACGCAAGCGGCAGGGTCCGAGCCGCCTGAAAGAGCGAGCCTTCGTCGCAACGGCGCCGCCACAGGCGGACCACAATCCACGACGCGACGCACAAGAAAGCCGCCAGCCCAAGCCATCGCGGCGACAGCCCCAGACACGCCGCGCCGTCATCGTGAACATAGAACCGCTCAGGCCGATCGAGGTGCGGACGATCCAGAGGGTTCGCCACGAACCAGGCGCTGAAGCCATTCAGGTGCAGATAAGGATAGTAGCCGGCGGCGCCGGAGTACGCGTCGGCCACACGGTCGAGCGAGCCGTGAAACGGCAGCGCAACGGCGACGACGAGGAGGCCGACCGCGACCGCGCTGCGACCGATGTGGCGCAGTCGATCGGCGTGCGGCAGAGCCGTCACGACGAGCCAGATCGGCACAAACACAAGCCCCTGAGGCTTCGTCAGGGCGCCGAGCGCGGCGAAACACCACATCGGTACGATGCGGCGCCGTCGCGCCATCTCCAGAGCGGCGACAACCCACAGCGTCGGAATGCCGTCAATCTGACCCCAGACGGCCGAGTCGTGGATCACCCCCGGCATAAGCGAATAGAGTCCACCGACCGCCATGGCCCATCCCGGGCGCACGCGCCGCCAGAGCCACAGGACCAACAGCCCGCCGAGGACCGCGTCCGCGACCACCGTGGGCAACTTGTACACCACCGCCGCCGTCCGGGCGTCCGGAGTCCGAAGACCGTGAAAGGCCTCGACGCGGACGCGATCATCGAGCGCGTGGCCGGTCTCCCGGTGATATATCTCCGCCAATGCGCGGAGGACATAGAGATACAGCGGCGGATAGTTGGATCGCTTCGCACCGACCGGCACGTCATAGGCAGCCGCCAGACCTCCCTTGGCCGTCCGCATCGACCAGATGAAGAACTGGTCCTGGTCCGGAGGGAACCCCGGGGCCGCCATGAACGGGATTCGCACGGCGAGGGCGAGGGCGAAGACCACGAGCGCGGCGAGCCACCGGCGGCGCAAGCCCCGCGTATCGGCCCGGCACGGCGAGCGGTCTTGATCATCCACGTTCAACTACCGGACCTCATCGCACCACACGAACACACCTATCGGAACCACCTAGTTGATTATCGCCATCATACACGCCACTGCCGTGGACCACGTCCGCGCGCCGGGCGCGATCTCCCGAGTTGAATCTGCAACTCAGGGGTGCATGGTCCGATGAATGGGCAGAGGAATCGCCTGCCCACATGCGGCCGCTCCCGACTCGACGGGACGTGCGCCATGGACAGGCACGCCGGTCCGGCGGCACGCGAAAGGGGCGTTCATGGATCTCGGAACGATCATCGGGCTTCTGGTAGCTATTGGGCTGCTGGTCTACACGCTCTACTCGGGGGCCAATGGCGAACTATTGGACACCTTTCTGGACGTCCCTTCGTTCGTGTTGGTTGTCATCGGGTCAACGTTTGTCGTGCTCCTCGCGACGCGCATGGAGCGGTTTCTCGGGCTGGCCAAGATCTCCATGAACGCTTTTTTCAACCGTGGCGCCTCCCCCGACAAGTTGATCAAGGAGCTGGTCCAACTCGCGGACGTGGCACGCCGGGAGGGCATCCTGTCGCTTCAGAACTCGATCGGTGAGATGAAGAACCCCTTTGTAAAGAATGGCCTGCAAATGGTCGTGGACGGAACCGACGGCGACACGGTGAAGCAGGTCCTGGAGTTCGAGATCGACGCGATCGACCAGCGCCACAGCGAATGCAAGGCCGTGTTGGACCTGTTCGGCAAGTATGCTCCCGCATTCGGAATGATCGGGACGCTCATCGGCCTCGTCGTGATGCTCAAGAACATGGACGACCCGGCGGCCATCGGCCCCGGTATGGCCATCGCCCTGTTGACGACGATGTACGGAGCGATCCTCGCCAATGTCATCGCCCTGCCGCTGGCCGACAAACTCGGCGCCAAACACGAGGAGGAGTTGCTGGCCCTCGAGATCGCCAAGGCCGGCATCCTCGGGCTGCAGGCCGGCGACAACCCGCGAATCCTCGAGATGAAGCTGGCCGTCTTCCTCTCGCCGAAACTCCGCGCCCGGCTCGCGGAGTCGAGCGCCTGAGTCCGCCAGAGTTGATCGTGCCCGCTGCCCTGCGGTTCGGATAGGAAGCAGTCATGCGCAAGAAAAAGGAAGCCTCGGGCGGTGCCCCCGAATGGATGATCACCTACGGTGATATGATGTCACTGCTGCTGACCTTCTTCGTACTGCTGGCGTCGCTGGCCAACTTCGACGAGCGCGACAAGATGTTCATGGCCGCCATCGAATCCATCCGGCGGGCCTTCGGCAACCAGGCACAGATCGGCTACTTCGCCGACAACCAAGTCGATTTCAAGAGCTTGCTTGTTCAGTTCGAGACCATGGTCATTCCGACCAAGCCGAAGAATCTGGGGCAGTCCGACGAACCGGGGATCGACGGGCAGTTCTATCGCGTCAAGAAGGTCCGCGACGGCCTCGAACTGGTGGTCGGCGGACCGATCGCGTTTGGCCGATTCAGCCCCGAGATCGAGCCGGCGATGGACGGTCTGCTCCAGAAGCTGGCGGTCGAGCTGCGCGGCAAGCGAAACAAGATAGAAATCCGCGGACACGCCACCTATGAGCCGCTCCCGGTCGACGCGCCGTACAAGGACCCCCTCGACCTCTCCTACGCCCGGGCACGCCGCGTGCGCGATCGCCTGGTCGAACTCGGCGTGGATCGCCGCGGCCTCCGTGTTACCGCCGCCGGTCCCTATGAGCGGCTGCTCGATCAGACCTATGACGAGTCGCGCCGAGCGGCCAACCGCCGCGTCGAAATCCTCCTTACCCAGGCCCTCATCGATGACTACGAGGCCAAGCCGCAGTCGCCCGACGACCTCTTTCGCCAGGCCAACCGCCAACCCTGACGCCGCTGCTACAACGCCGCAAATCGCCTCACAAGACGCTCCAGACCTCCGTCGCGCGTGACATACCGCAACTGCAACGCGCTGGAGGTCGATCCGAGAACCGGGCTGCGACCTGCGGTCCGATCGACGGTCCCGACCGCGGCGGCGACATCGTCCAAGGTGTAGCCGGCGCGGTCCTCCGAGGCCGCGATGAAACGCGCCAGCCAGCCCGCCGCGGCGATGCTCAGGACCATCGCCCGCAGGCCGTCGGCCAGAGTCCAGCCGTAATAGCCCGAGCCGAAGGCGGCATGAGACGCCAGTCGGATCCGCAGATAGCGCGTCAGCAGCGCGTCACACGCCTCGCGCTTCAGGTCCGGAGCCGGGCCAAGAACCTCGATCTCGCCGACCGGGTGGTGCGCGGACCGGCCGGCCAGCGACAGGCCCCGACACCGGCCGGCCGCCAGACGCCGGTATCGCCTCAATTGCTCGCCACGTCCGACCAACCTCGACAGCCAACCCGCCCGAGCCCTCTCGAGAGAGACGTGCTCGGCGTGGGCGAAGACAACGCGGCGAAGGGTCTTCACCTGGCGGCGCGTCGGCGGGCCGGGCGGCTCGTCCCGAAGACCCTTCAAGACGGCGGGCAGTTCGTCCACCAGCCCAGCCACCAGTCTGTCGAAATCGCTGCCACGCGCTTCGGCAACCTCGGGCGTCTCGAGGAATCCGACCAGCGCCGGAATCGGCAGCAGGCGGTCCATCGCCGAGATCGACCCGTCACGCAGCCATCGGTCCAGATGGTGGACCAGGCCGTCCAGCTCTTCGTCGCTCAGGGTCCGCCGCTCGGTGAGCCGAACCGGCACGGCCGACCCTTGCGGCGATTCCGCTCCCGACCTCTGCCAGCGTCCCGCCAGGTCGTCGAGCACCGACCGGTGTTCGGCCACCGGGGCACCGCGATCGTGCGCCACGCTGGGACAGTCGAATCGCAACCCGGCGCGAAACCGGTCGCCCTGCCGGTCGAGCGTGAACGGATAGACCCGGCACGCAAGCGGCTTCTCGTCCGCCCCGAACTCTGCATGAATCCGGCACCGGCCGTCCTGTTGCAGAAAGACGCAGGTCCCGTCCGGCCCGTGATTGAGGACCGTGCCACCGCCGAAGCGAACGTAAGGCGCCCCGTCGATCGCCCGGTCCCACTTCTGCCGGTCGATCTTTCGTCGATCCTCCGCGGTCAGGTGCACCACCAACTCCCGGCAGCAGTTCGTGCAACCGTGACACGCGAAGCGTTGTCCGCCGAAATCGGGCCAGATGACCGAGAGTTCCATCACGGCCTCATTGTTCCGACCGGACCGACGCAAGACAAGAGACCGGCGCTCCGCGAGTCGTCCGCCACGGGAGCCACGCCCATCGGCAAAGCCGTGGGCGTGAGCGGCCGAAGAGAACGCCTCGAACCGCAGCGGCGCCAGCGCCTCCGCACACCGCTTGCCGGTCTTCGGCATGCCCACACCACGCGCAGGTATCCATGCGGCATGCCCGGCGCGAGCATCCAAGCCCAGACCGCAAGCGACGGGGGCACGCTGACCCACTCGCTGGCGCTCGGGGCTCGGATCAGGTCCACGCGCGTCGATGTCATGCCTCAACATACCAAGCGAGCACGCGCGGATGGGCATGCCACGGCCGATTTCGGCGGCGGCCCTCGCCGCGTTCCGATCGATCGGTCGTACCGGCCCGCCCACGGCTGGCATCGAGTGACACAACGGCAGGCCCCGAGGCCCGGCTGCCGGGTTGGCAGTCGCACACGCGCCGGAGCCAACGCGCCACAAAGTTATAAGTCCATTATATAGCGAATGTTAAAAGTGCGATCCGCGAGGACTGCCCACGGCATGAGACTTGCTAGCCCTCCCGAGGGTCCCCGTCTGTTTGGACGGCGGGCCGCCATCGGAGCGAAACAAGACCGGTTTGAGATTTGCCACTGTAGGAGGCTCATGTCCATGGGTGTCAAGCAACTGACTTTTGAAGAGGATGCGCGATCGGCCCTGCTGGCCGGCGTCGAAAAGCTGGCCGCCGCGGTGAAGTCCACGCTGGGGCCTCGCGGGCAAAACGCCATCATTGACAAGGGGTGGGGGGCGCCCAGCGTCACCAAGGACGGCGTCACCGTCGCCGAAGAGATCGAACTGGACGACAAATACGAAAACCTGGGCGCCCAACTCGTCAAGGAAGCCGCCAGCAAGACTTCCGACACCGCCGGAGACGGAACCACGACCGCGACGGTCCTGGCCGAGGCGATGTTCCGGGAGGGGCTTAAGAACGTGGCCGCCGGCGCCGACGCCATGGCCCTCTGTCGCGGCATCGACAAGGCCGTCCGGGCCGTGACCGCCGCCCTCACCGACATGGCCCGGCCCGTCAAGGCTGACGCCCGCAACGTTGAGGACATCATCCGCGTCGCGAGCATCTCCGCCAACAACGATCGTGACGTGGGCGAGCGACTGGCCGAGTGCTTCAAGCAGGTCGGCAAGGACGGCGTCATCACGATCGAGGAGGGCAAGAGCCTGGACACGACTGTCGAGGTCGTCGAGGGCATGCAGTTCGATCGCGGCTTCCTCTCGCCCCACTTCGTGACCGATCCGGACGCGATGGAGGTCGTGCTGGAGAAGGCGTTTGTCCTTGTCTTCGAGGAGAAGATCTCCAACGTGACCAAGCTCGTTCCCCTGCTCGAAAAAGTCTCGAAGACCAAGCGACCGCTGCTCATCATCGCCGAAGACATCGAGGGAGAGGCCCTGGCGACCCTGGTCGTCAACAAGCTCCGCGGCATCCTCCAGGTCGCCGCCGTCAAGGCCCCCGGCTACGGTGACCGCCGCAAGGCCATGATGGAAGACATCGCGATCCTCGCCGGCGGCAAGGCCATCTTCAAGGATCTCGGCATCGAGTTGGACGGCGTCACGATCGGCGACATGGGCCAGATCAAGAAGGTCCGCATCGACTCGGACCACACGACCCTCATCGAGGGCGCCGGTTCGTCCAAGGCCATCACCGGCCGCATCGAGATGATCCGCAAAGAGATTGACAATACGACCAGCGATTACGACCGCGAGAAGCTGCAGGAGCGTCTCGCCAGGCTCGCCGGAGGCGTCGCCGAGATCATGGTCGGCGCCGCGACTGAGTCGGAAATGAAGGAAAAGAAGGCCCGTTACGAAGACGCCCTCCACGCAACCCGCGCCGCAATCGAGGAGGGTTATGTCCCCGGCGGCGGCGTCGCCCTCATCCGTGCCCGCGCCGCGCTCGACAAGGTCCGCGGGACCGGCCCGGACGAAAAGACCGGCGTCGACATCGTACGAAACGTCCTCGTCACCCCGCTCAAGAGCATCGCCGACAACGCGGGTGTCGAACCGGGCGTCGCCCTTCACAAGGTCGAGAGCAAGACCGGCAGCTTCGGCTTCAATGCCATGACCGGCGAGTACGGTGACCTCGTCAAGGACGGCGTGATCGACCCGACCAAGGTCGTCCGAACCGCCCTCCAGAACGCCGCGAGCGTGGCCCGTATCCTGCTCTCCACCAACTGTTGCATCACGGAAAAACCCTCCGACGACGAACCCGCCGCCCCCGGCATGGACGAAATGGGTGGCATGGGCGGCGGCATGGGGAGTATGGGCGGCATGGGCGGCATGGGCGGCATGGGCGGCATGGGCGGCATGATGTAGCCCCTCGGGGTGCAGTCTGATCGAAGGTATCGCGGGTCCAGCCCGCTTGAGGACAGAAACAGGAGAACGAAGGCATGGCACGAATCAAGATCAACCCACTCGACGACCGGCTCGTCGTCGAGCAACACGAGGCCGAGGAGATGACCACCGGCGGAATCGTCCTCCCCGAGCAGGCCAAGGAAAAACCCCAGCGCGGCACGGTCGCGGCCGTCGGGCCCGGCAAGCTCCTCGATTCAGGCAATCGCGGACCGCTGTCCGTCAAGGTCGGTGACGACGTCTTTTACGCCAAGTACGCGGGAACGGACATCGAAGTCAGCAGCACGAAATACACCGTGCTGCGTGAAAACGACGTTCTCGCCATTATCGAGAACTGATCGAGCAAGGGGGCCGCAGCGCCCGGAGGCCAACGTCGACCTCGGCTTGGCCGTGCCGAACGCGGGGCGGATAGCCCGGAAAGAGTTTGGGATTCGACGACGGCCCGACGGCCGGCGACCGACAAGAACAGGATTACAACCATGGCTGTCAAGCAAATGCTGTTTCAGGAAAACGCCCGAGAGGGCACCCTGACCGGACTGACGAAGCTGGCGGCGGCCGTCAAGGTCACGCTGGGCCCGACCGGCCGAAACGTCCTCCTCGACAAATCGTGGGGCGCCCCTCGAGTGACCAAGGACGGCGTGTCAGTGTCCAAGGAAATCGAGCTGCCCCAGCCGTTCGAAAACATGGGCGCCAAGATGGTCAACGAGGTGGCCAACAAGACTTCCGATGTCGCCGGGGACGGAACGACTACCGCCGTCGTTCTGGCAGAGGCGATCTTCCGAGAAGGCCTCAAGGTCGTCACGGCCGGAGCCAATTCAACACTGCTCCGGCGAGGCATCGACCGGGCCGTCAAGGTCGCCATCGATCAGATCGACCAGATGTCGATCAAGGTGAAGGGCTCGGAAGACATCGTCAAGGTCGGCACGATCAGCGCCAACGGCGACGCCACGATCGGCAAGCTGCTCGCCGAAGCGATGGAAGCCGTCGGAAAAGACGGCGTCGTTACGGTCGAGGAGGGCAAGAGCCTCGAGACGGAGAAGGAAGTCGTCGAGGGGATGCAGTTCGACAAGGGCTACACCTCACCCTACTTCATCACCGACGTGAACGAAATGGAGTGCGTGCTCGAAGACGCCTATATTCTCATCTTCGAGAAGAAGATCAGCTCCGTCCGAGACTTCGTTCCGTTGTTGGAAAAGATCGTCAACGTCGGCAAACCCCTGCTCGTCATTGCCGAAGACATCGAAGGTGAAGCCCTCGCGGCCATCGTCGTGAATCGGCTCCGCGGCATCATCCAGTGTTGTGCCGTCAAGGCGCCCGGCTTCGGCGACCGGCGCAAGGCCATGCTCGGCGACATCGCCGTCGTGACCGCCGGTGAGTTCATCAGCGACGACCTCGGCCTGAAGCTCGAGAGCGTCGAACTCAACCAGCTCGGTCGCGCCAAGAAGATCATCATCGAGAAAGACCGGACCACGATCATCAGCGGCGCCGGCAAGAAGGCTGACATCAACACCCGCGCCGATCGGATTCGCGCCCAAATCGAAAAAACCACCAGCGACTACGATCGCGAGAAGCTCCAGGAGCGCCTGGCCAAGCTCACCGGCGGCGTGGCCGTGCTTCGCGTCGGCGGCGCCACGGAAACCGAGGTCAAGGAGCGCAAAGACCTGGTGGATGATGCCTTTCACGCCACCCGCGCGGCCGTCGAAGCCGGCGTCGTGTGCGGCGGAGGCGTCGCCCTGCTCCGCTGCATCGCGCCGATCGAAGCCGATGCCACCAAGGCCAAGGGCGACGAACGCACCGGCATGAATATCGTCGCCAAGGCCCTGCAAGCCCCCACCCGCCAGATTGCCGTCAACGCCGGCAAGGACGGCGGCGTCGTCGTCGCCCAGATCCTCGAGAAGAACGGAAACTTCGGCTACGACGCTCGAAGCGACGAGTTCTGCGATCTCGTCAAGTCCGGCATCATTGACCCGACCAAGGTTGTCCGAACGGCCCTCCAGAACGCCGCAAGCGTCGCCGGGTTGCTCTTGACCACCAACGTGATGATCACCGAACTCAAGAAAGACAAGGACGACTCAAAGTTCATCCCCGGCATCGTCCGATAGAGATAGAGATGTCGACTTTCGCGGCGGGACGGAGTTGGGCTCCGTCCCGCTTGCCGTATGCGAGGACCGCGGAACGGCGATGGCGGTGGCACAACAACGAGACTACTACGAAGTCCTCGGCGTGAACCGGAACGCCGCGCCCGAGGAGATCAAGCGCGCCTATCGTCAGGCCGCGATGAAGCACCATCCCGACCGCTCCGACGGCCCCGATGCCGAGGAGAAGTTCAAGGAGGCCGCCGAGGCGTATGAAGTCCTCTCCGACCCCGAGAAGCGCGGCCGGTATGACCGCTTCGGGCACGCCGGCCTGAGCGGGACCGCCGGCCACGACTTTTCCCGAATGCGTCCCGATGACATCTTCAGCATCTTCGGCGACCTCTTCGGAAGCGCGTTCGGCGGCATGGGCGGCCGCGTGCCGCGCGGCGTCGATCTGCAGACGGAAGTCGTTCTCGAACTCGCCGACGTCGCACGCGACAGCGAGCACTCCATCGAATTCCTCCGAAACGACTTTTGCGACCGCTGCGCCGGCAAGGGGGCGGAGCCCGGCACCAAAACGCGGAGTTGCGGCACCTGCGGCGGCTACGGCCAGGTGGAACGGACCAGCGGAATCGGGTTCTTCAGCACGCGCGTCGTCACCCACTGTCCCGAGTGCCGAGGCTCCGGTTCCGTCTCCTCCCATCCGTGCCGAATCTGCCGTGGAACCGGCCGGGCGAAGAAGCACCGCGTCGTCAACGTCAAGATTCCCGCCGGCGTCCACGACGGGCAGGGCGTCCGCCTCCGCGGAGAGGGCGAGCCGGGCGAAAACGGCAGTGAGCGCGGCGACCTGCACTGCCGAGTCCGCATCAACTCCCACCCCTTCCTCCAGCGTCACGGCAACGACCTGCTCTGCGAGCTGCCCATCAGCTTCACGCAGGCCTCCCTCGGGACCGTCGTCGAAGTGCCCACGCTGAAAGGCAAGGCCGACGTCACGATCCCGGCCGGAATCCAGCACGGAGAAATGCTCCGGTTGCCAAAAATGGGGCTGCCCGACATCCGCACCGGCCGCGTGGGCGATCAAGTCGTCCGCGCCTTGATCGAGATTCCACGGCGACTGAATGAGACCCAGCGCGACATTCTCCGCCGATTCGCCGAAACCGAGGACAAGCGCGTCTTGCCGACAAGCAAAGGGTTCTTTGATAAGGTTCGGGATTTTCTCGCTCATATCGGAGAGGATTGACGACTCGTGTCTCGAAACGATTCCAAGTCTCAACCGGCTGACACGCCCGCCGAGCCGGTCGATGTGCCCGGAGCGGACGCCCGGAAGAAGACCATCGCGATCGCCAGTGAGGAGGATACGGCCCGCTATGGCCAGTCGCACGGCGCCTGCGAGAGCGGGCCGGAAGGCGAACGCACATCGGACGCCGACCCGTCGGCCGAACTGCGCGCCGAGCGCGACGCCTACAAGGACAAGTACCTTCGCGCTCAGGCGGAGTGTGCGAACATCTCCCGGCGCCTCCATCAGCAACACGCCGAATCCTTGAAGCTCGGCGGCATGAACCTGGCCCGGGAGCTTCTCTGCGTACTCGACAACCTCGAGCGCACGCTCGAAAGCGTCGATGCCTCCAGGGAGGACGATCCCATCGTCGCCGGTGTCAAGCTGATCGCGGACGACCTGTCGAGAATCCTCCGAGACCACGGCGTCAAACCCATCGTTGCCCTGGATCAGCCGTTCGATCCCGCGCTCCACCAGGCCATGATGCAGGACTTCGTGTCCGACGCCTCGCCCGGCACCGTAACGATCGAACTCGAGCGCGGCTACAGGATGCACGATCGTGTCTTGCGGCCGGCCAAGGTCGCCGTGCGTGCCGAACCGCCGAAGTCGGATGAAGCCAGCGACACCGAACGCGATGACAGCCAGTGATGTACTTCCAACCTGCGGCCATGACACAAATCGCTCGCGGCAGACCGGACATCGATACCCATTGGTGACGAAAGAACCATGCCGACCTACGAATACCAGTGCAAGGAATGCGGAGCCACCTTCGACATCTTCCAGTCGATCAAGGCCGCGCCGCTTCGGAAGGCGCAATGCGCCCAGTGCGACGGCCGCCGACCCGTTCGGCGTTTGATCGGCACCGGCGGCGGCGTCATCTTCAAAGGCTCCGGCTTCTACCAGACCGACTACCGAAGCGAGAGCTACAAGAAGGCGGCCAAGGCCGAAAAAGAGGCCAAAGGCAAGACCGTATCGGGCAAGGACGGCACGAAGGGCGACGGCCCCAAAAGCGGAGATTCCACCCCCACATCCTCGGGAAAGCCCAAGTCCGACGGAAACAGCAAGACGTCCGAGTAAGACACCGCCGCGGCCGTACGCCGAATCCTGGCCCGATGCCCGAACACGCCACACGGACCGTACGGGATGACATCGGCAGGTTTTGCGCATCTCGCCGTGCTGCATCGTAGAGAAGGACAGAAGGAGCGAAACACGAGGAGCGAGGTTCGCCCCTTGCCGGGCCTTCGCGACCTCCTATAATGCGGCGTTCATCGTGGATCCGGTCCGTATGCGCCCTCCGATGGCGGAGCGGACTCGGATGGATTCAAGCCGTCACGATCAGGCGCCGACACCCCGGCGCGTTCGGGAGGATCATCGAATGTCGGAAGGCGAACAGACGCTGCGCCGCATCGACTGGTCGGAGTGTTTCGCATTCACGCGCCTGTTTCGGGCATTTCGCATTGCCGTCCAGCCCACGAAACTCGGTCTGGCACTGTGTGGAATCATCGCGACCTTCCTCATCGGGCAGGTGCTGGATGGCGTTTCGATGTCGAGAAACCGGCCGGCCGCCATCCTGGACGCATCCGGGCAAGTCTTGCAGTCGGAACTCGACGTCTTCATCGCTGCCACCAACGGAGACCGCACCGCCGCGACCTCTCAGTGGATTAAGAGCCTGGGAAAACCGGAGGACGTCCGCCGTGTCGGTGTGTTCAGCCTGCTCACTCGAGAGGCGCGTGCGCTGGCCAGCGCCAGCACCGACGCGCTGCTCGCTGCCGACTGCCCTCGCGTGATCGCCGCGGCCTCGGCAGCCCTGCTGACCAAGGCGTGGCTTATCCGCATGCATCCCCTCTACGCCCTGTTGTTAACCGCTGCGGCACTGGCAATCTGGGGACTGTTCGGCGGCGCCATTTGTCGGGCCGCGGCGCTCCAGGCCGCACGGGACGAAGTCGTCGGCCCCCGTGATGCCATCGCCTTCGCCAGGAACCGCTTCTGGAGCTTCTTCTTCGCACCGATCCTGCCGTCATTGATCATCCTCGTCGCCGGGGCGCTGCTGTGGCTCGGCGGGTGGATTGGGGCGATTCCGGCGGTGGGCGACATCGCCGTCGGGCTGCTCTTCTTCCTCGCTCTGATCGCCGGCTTCGGCATGGCGTTCGTGTTTATCGGCGCCGTCGCCGGCGGCGCGCTGATGTTTCCCACCATCGCCGCCGAGGGGTCCGACTCGGGCGACGCCCTCGCGCGGTCGTTCAGCTATGTCTACGGCCGGCCCTGGCGAACGGGTTTTTACTACGTCGTCTCTCTCGCCTATGGGATGCTGTGCTTTCTCTTCGTCAAGTGGGTCGCGAGGATCATGCTCGTGCTCGTGCACCTCTTCGTCGGAGCCTCCATGAACTTCGGCAGCGCCGTCGTTACGACCGAGAGCGGCGCCGCCCGGTCCGCCCCCGACAAGCTCAACGCCATCTGGCAGGCTCCCACCCTGACGCCCGACACGCCCTTCTGGGGCGGCTTCAATCACACGAATCTGGCCGGCACGAGCTGGCTCGCTCAGGTCTTCATCAAGGGTTGGATTTATCTCGTCGCGGGCCTGGTCGCCGCCTTCATCGTCAGCTTCGCCTACTCCGCGTCTACGCTGATCTACTTCCTGTTGCGCCGAGAGGTCGACGCAACAGACTTGGAAGACGTCTATATCGAAGACTACGATGCCGAGTCGACGGCGCCGGCGCCGAGCCCGGACGCCCCTCCCGACTCCGGCGATACATCGCTTCCCGTGGTCGGCCAGTAGCCGCCCCGCGCCGCACAGATCGGAGCAGCCCGATTCCGGACGCACGCGCGATTGACCCTTCGCGCTCGCGACCGTTAAAATAGACAAGCCTCGCCGTGGAGTGAAACCCATGCGTATCATCGCCTGCCGGCTGGGCGGCCTCGGCCTGCTCGTCCTTGTCATGCTCAGCCTCGGATGCGTCGAGTTCTTCGGCCTCTTTGGGCCGAACGGCCTGTTCCCCCCATCGAGCTCCGGTACGCCCTCCGTCGGAGGCCTCAACCCCGGTGGGTCCGACACGACCGTCTCCAACCCAGGCGGGAGCATCCCCACGACCACGCAGCCGGCGGCCGTCCCCGGTCCCCTGTTCCGCGTCAGCCTGATCGACCCGCTGCTGGAACAGACCGCCGGTGTCACGGTCGTCCGTTCCGCTGACATGAACGGAGACGGCCTGACCGACTTCATCTCCGCCTCCAAAGAGTCTCAGCCGGTCCAACTGCACCTGCGAAATGCGACAGATCTGGACTACACGACGATCTCCGTCGGCGGTGGGGCACCCATCGCGCGAACAAACAACCTGGAAATCGCCGATTTCGACGGGGACGGAAACCTCGATATCGCCGTCCTCGTCAATGACACCGGGTTCACCCCGGTGGCGGGCGCCACCCTCCGCGGCGCGGTCGTCCTTCTTTTCGCTCCCGCCGATCCGGCCAACGCCCTCTCGTGGGTACAAGCCACCCTGTCCCCGACTTTTGTGCTCCCCGAGGACGCCACCTCGATGACCGACTTCGCCATCGCCGACTACGACGGCGTCAACGGCCCGGACGTCGTCCTCATGTCCAATGAAATCAACAACGTCAGAAACGTCTATATTTACCCCAACCCCGGCGGAGCCAACGCCCGCAACGGAACCATGTGGAACCAGTTCCTCGTCGAAGCCGACGCCGTCGTCGGGCAGGCCATCGAGCGGACCGACGTCGATGGTGATGGAGACATGGACCTCATCGCTACCTTCCCCACGGCCAAGAGCTTCAACGTTCGCTGGATGCAGAACCCCCTCGTCGAGTCCGGCACCGCCGCCGTCACCGCCGGCGCCTGGGTCCGTCATTTCGTCGGACAGCAGGACGGTGGAGCCAACTTCCTCCACATCGGCGACATCGACGGCGACGGCGACGGTGACGTCGCCGTCGGCGACACGGCCCTGGGTCTTGTGCAATGGTTTGAAAACCCCGGCTCCCCGAACGTCCAGACACAGAGATTCCCGTGGCAGGTCTTCAATCTGCTCCAGTTGCAGAGTGGCTTCACGCTCAGCCAGATTCAACTCGTCGACCTGGACCTGAACGGAACGCTCGATCTCTTCGTCACCGCCAGCGGGAATATCGTCGGCGCCGAGCGCGGCACCGAGTTGCGCGACTTCTGGACGCCTTTTAACGTACTCTCCACCGACCCCCCCGCAACCGTCGGCATCACCGCCTTCGCCGACGTCAACGCCGACGGCCTGCTCGACATCATCGCGCCGCTGGACCGCGCCGGCCTCACGCAGGACCAGATCGTCGTCTTCACGCGCGAGACACCCTGAAGACGATCCAGCGGACCGAGCTTCCTGGCGGACGTCAGACGACGACGTCGGCAACGCGGGGCGGGTCAATCACGATCTCTGTGTCCGCCCCACGCCCACCGACGTCAGCATCGGCGGACGACGCTCGGGCGCGTAGGCGCCCTGAAACCAGCACTTCGGCCGGCCGCACTCCGGCCCGAGCCTCCACGAGCAAGCGGACCACCCAATCCGCGATGCGCTGGATGTCCACCTCGTAGGACGTGACGCCCAGCGCACGCGCAGTCGGGTCGCCGGGTTCGACCACACCGCCGAGGACAACCCGCCCGGACTGACGGGCTCCCGCCACGACCGTGTCGCCGACGACACGGCGCATCGCGCTGCTGCCGATACAGACGACGCCGGTCCGCACGCCCGCCTCACCCGATCGGCACAAGCGGTCTCGCATATCCAGAAGATCATCCGATGCCGCCCAATGCGCCCCGCCGTTCAGCACGACCCGCGTCAGACACGCACTCCGTCGCAAACTCGAGGCCTGGCAACCGATGACCACGGCGTCGATCTCACGTCGCCCGGCGGCCGAATGCACCACCATCAACGCCTCGCAGCCGAGCTGAAACGCATACTCCGCCAGTCGGAAGCCCGCATCGCCATAGTCCGGAACAACGGCGTGCGTCTTGGCAGACCGCGAACACGCCCCGAGAAGTACGACCGGAACCTGACGCCGGTGCGCCTCCGCCAGACACCGATCGCTCAAGCCGCCCGCGCCGTCGGAGAGCGGATCGTTCGGATAGCAGATCAGGCCCGCCAGATCGCGGCGCTTCGCCACCCAACCGGCCGCGAACGGACGCGGCTCGGGACCGTTAGCGATCGCGGAAATCTGCTCCAGTATGTGCCCCGTCTCGGTCACACGGCGGTGGACCGCTTCCCGCAGAACGTCGCGGCACGAACCCCGCTTCGTCGCGCGCGACAGGAATCGATAGACCTTCGGTGAGATGCCACCCGGCAACGTCCCGCCGTTTCGGGCAACAAACGTGCCTCGGCCGATGTGCCGCACGAGAAGCCCCTCGCTGCACAGGTCCGACAGCGCCTTGTTCACCGTCTTCGCATTCGCGTCGTACAGGCGGCCAAGCGTACGCTCACCCGGCAGTCGGTCGCGGTACTCGCCGGACTCAATCGACTGGCGAATCGCCTCGCGCAACCGCTGGAATTTGTAGCTCAGGTGATGCTCGCCACGCGCGGCGCGGCTTCCCTCAGTGATGCTCTTGGACGTAGACATGGATTACGGAACTCCTGCTCTGCCGCGAGGCACGTTCTTGTCGATTCGCGTGCCAGGCAATGCCGGCCACAGCAGTGTGTGCCGCTCGCACCGGAATGCGAGCGGTCGGCTTGCCGCTGTTCGCCGGCCCAGGAGTCCGTCGGTTGAGAACCGGATGTGTCGGTCACCCGTCGAGACGCGTCAAGCCATCCCGCCGGGGGCGTGAGGAGACCTATCCGGGGCGGTCGATCCTTCCCGAGGAAGGGACCGCTCCGCCACTGGAGATTATTGCGCACTCCAAGCGTCAGTCAAGTTTTCTTTTGGCGGAGGTGCCGATTCGACCGGCCGGCATTCGGTGATCCGCCATGCGCCGCGGCGGAATGAGGTCTCGACCGAGCGTCCCCCCGCGTCGCCGATTCTCGATCGACAGGGGCGGATAAAGGGACACACGGCACGAGCGATTATCGGCCTGTCCGGCTTGGCCGGCACCGTTCGTCAGGAGTCTCGCAGGACCCAGGTGAATGGCAGACCCGCCAGACGGCAAAGCCGACGAACCAGCCAAGCCACGCACTCGATCATGTTATTCCTGCGCGGCTCCTTGGCCCCCGCGAGGCTCCACGCCCAGCCCGGGCGACGCACCCAATCTCAACCGGCCCGCCGCGCCTCCAAGCCCGGTGTACGGATCGTCTTCCAGAAGCAGATGCCCGTCGAGATCAATCCAGTCCGCCAGCGGCGCAAGCTGTGCAGCCGCTGCAACGCCGAGAGAACTTTCGATCATGCATCCGAGCATGACCCGCATGCCGAAACGGCGAGCGAGCCGTATCATGCGAAGGGCCTCATGAATACCACCGCATTTGCTGAGCTTGATGTTGATGCCATCCACACAACCGGCCAGCACCTCGATGTCGGAGGGCCGGACGCAGCTCTCATCGGCGATGATGGGCAAGACGGCCGCCTCCTTCAAACGCCGCAGACCGTCAATATCCTCGCGCGGAACCGGCTGCTCCAGCAGCTCGACGCCAAACGAAGCCAGCATCGGCAATCGCACCAACGCCGCCTCCGCGGTCCAGGCCGTGTTCGCGTCCACGCGAACGATCTTGTCCGGCGCCAGACGCCGGATAATGGAAAGGTTCTCCTCGTCACAGTCAGAGCCGACCTTGATCTTGAGGATCGGGTAGGCTCCTGCGGCCCGAACATTGTCCGCCAGCGCATCCGGTTCGTCCATGCCGATCGTAAAAGATGTCAGCGGAGCGCCGGCGGGATCGAGACCAAGCCATCGGAGTGTCGAGATTCCGAGCTTTCTTCCGGTCCAATCGTGCAACGCCGCATCCACCGCCGCGACGGTGGCCCGCTGATCATCGAACACCGCCAGGAGACCGAACACGAGCGCCTCTATATCGAGTCGGCATAGGGAGAGCGACTCCGACATTCGACGCAGCGCCGACTCGGCCGATTCCAGCGACTGGCCGTAAGTATCCGCTGGGACGGCTTCGCCACAGCCGACCGTTCCGTCGTGCTCCAGGCGAACGCGGATCGTCTCCTTCTGTGTGCGATAGGCCGTCGCCGTTCGAAACGGAACGGCGAGCTTCAATGCCATTCGTGACCACGTCCATTGCATCGTGCGACATAGCAACCCCTGCCGGCCCCAACGGCAAGGCGGTCTTCGTCGGCTCGTCTGCGCCGCCCGCCTCCCGGCACGCGCCCGCAGCCGCCGAACGCGGGAGCGCAGGCGTAGAACATCGCTTAACCCCTTAAATATAATATAGTTATGGAATACGTTCCCGCAGGCCCTCCGGCCACTGGCGAGCAGACGCGACCTTGTATATGCTGGCCATTCAGATAGGCTGCCGGGCACGGGATGGCCGGATACAAACCGGCTCCCCTTGTCGCGCGCAATGTGCTAAGATACTCCGCTTGCCGTCTCGACCGAGTCGCCGGACGGCGCCGCGGGTGCGTCCGTGCCGCGAGGTTGCGGACGCGACTGATTGACGGGAGTCGTAATGTCATTGTTACCTGTGAGCCTCATCGGTACCGGCAGCTTTCTACCCGGTCCCCCCATCCCGAGCGACCGGGTGGAGAACGTCCT
Organism: Phycisphaerae bacterium; assembly: GCA_046754505.1. Classification (GTDB taxonomy): domain Bacteria; phylum Planctomycetota; class Phycisphaerae; order UBA1845; family UTPLA1; genus JAPULF01. Next base: position 25,958 of record JBHHVX010000026.1, read on the forward strand.
CGGACCGTTGGACGACGCCCCACCCAAGGTGAAAAGCTTCGTCGAGAACCTCGGCCAGAAGATGCTTGAACGTGGCGGCATCGAATCGCGTCACTTCGCGGTCGACCCTGAGACGAGGGATATGACGCACAATTTCAGCAGCCTCGCGGAAAAGGCTGCCCGAAGCGCCCTCGAAATGGCCGGCCTCGAACCGCAGCAGATCGACCTGCTGGTCATCTCCTGTCCGACCTACGACCAGAGCACGCCGCCCACCAGCGCGCTCCTCCAAGAGCTTCTCGGCGTCCAAGACTGCGCCGAGATGGAGATTCACTCCAACTGCACCGGCGTCGGCAAAGGAATGCAGGTGGCTTACGACGCGCTGCGGTCCGGGCGATACCGAAACGCCTTGGTCGCCTATAGCCAGCTCTCTTCGCTCTACCTGCGAAACTGCTACTTCAACCAGTCGCAGATGGACAAAGTCCACGCCGCCCTGCGGTGGATTCTCGCCGACGGAGCCGGGGCTGCGGTCCTTCAGGCCTGCCAAAACGGCACACCGCATCACGAAATCATCGGAACCTTCGTCGAATCCGTCGGCGCCGGTCGGCCAGCCGGAATGACCTCCGGCGGAGGCGCGACCGACCTGATGAAGACGTCTCTGCAATTGCCCGGCATGTACGCATCCGGGTCGCACCACCTGTGGCAGGACTTTTCCGCGGTCAACGACAACGCCGCGCCCCTCCTGCTCCAAGGATTGGTACGGTTCACCGAGCAACTCAGAATCGATCCGGGAACGGTCGATCACTATGTCGTGTCGATCCCGACTTGGCAGCTCTACGAAGACCACATCCCGGCCTTCCTCGATCGGCTCAACATCACGCGGGACAAGATCAAGTTCCGAAGCGACAAGATCGGTTATTGCGGCGGGGCCTCCACCTTGATCCACCTTGACGAAATGGCCCGGGACGGCGAGATCAAGCCCGGCGATCTCGCGATCGTCCACGCCGTCGAGTCGAGCAAGTGGATGACCGCCGGCTTTGCAGTTCGATGGTAGCCAACCGCAAGCCTTCGGCACCACGACCCGCGTGGCTGGGCTGCAAGATGGTCGCCTACGCTGCGTCCTTCCTCAGTGTCATCCTGGTCGCCGTCCCCTACGGCTTCCATCGCGCGGGCCACAGTCTGCTGCCCGACGCCGTTCACGCATGGCTCGCACCCGGAAGCGCACAGCGGGTGCTCGGCGGGGCGATCTTTCTGACGGGACTCGGCGGCTACCTGATCAGCTCTCTCTGGCTCGTCATCGTCGGCAAGGGACCATTTGTCGAATTCGACCCCCCGACCGAATTCGTGGCCACCGGTCCCTACCGCTGGATGCGCAACCCGGTCGCCGCCTGCCTGGTCATCGCCGTCCTCGGCGAGGCCATCTGCCTCGGCTCCGCGGGGATATTCGCACTCTTCCTGTTGGGCATCCCCTTGGCGCATTGCCAGGTGATCTTCATTGAAGAACCGCGGCTCCGGAATCGATTCGGCGGGGGATACATCGACTACTGTCGCCGTGTGCCGCGATGGCTGCCAAGACGCCCTCGAACCAACGCCGCCTCCGCAGCGAACCCCTCGACCGGCAGTGGAGCGGCCGCAATCGATCACTCATGAAGACGCTCGTCACCGGCGGAACCGGTTTCGTCGGAAGCCATCTCATCGAACACCTCCACACCGGCGGAGACCAAGTCCGGGCCCTCGTCCGACCCGGCAGCAACGCGGACTTCGCCCGGTCCTTGGGCGCCGACGTTGTCACCGGAGACCTCGACGATCGCGACTCGCTCGATGCGGCCTGTGCCGGATGCGACGTGGTCTATCACGCGGCGGCCAAGGTCGAGATCGTCGGGCGTGAAGACGACTTCCAGCGAACGACCGTCGGTGGCACCGAGAGACTCGTCGAAGCCGCCCGCACCGCCGGCATCCGGCGATTCGTCTATGTCAGTTCGTGTGGCATCTATCATCCACGCCTCCTTTCATCCGGACGCGTGATCGACGAGTCCACCCCGACGCCCGAGCCGCCGCGATGGTTTCGATATGGACGCGCGAAGTTCCGGGCCGAAAACGTCGTCCGCCGGGGCGTCCGTCCGCCGGGCGAGTGGGTGATTGTCCGATTGGGCTATCTCTACGGCCCGCGCAATCGGACGATGAAGACCTATCTCGATGTACTCTTCCGAAACAACATCATGATGATCATCGGCGACGGCTGCAACGAAATGGCACTGATCGACGTCGGCGATGCCGTCCGGGCCATCGCCCTCGCCGGCCGCTGTCCGGACGCCGCCGGCAAGGTGCTGATCGCCAGCGGCGACGAGCGCGTCACCCAGCGTCAATACTTCGACGCCCTCGCAGACGGGTTCGGCGTCCCCCGAATCAAGCGCTCGATTCCCTATCGCGTCGCGTATCTGTTCGGCTGGCTCGGGGAATACATCGCCGTCGGGCCACGCCGGTCACTCGTCCGACGCTCCGCCGTGGTGCTGACCGGCCTGCCGCAGCGCCTCCGCTGCGACAACACCCGCCGACTGCTCGGCTGGAAGCCGCAGGTCCGCTTCGCCGACGGCATCCGCCGGGCTTTTGACTGGTACCGCTCGGAGTACAACGACGCCGGTCTCCCCGCCCTGACCGAAAACCGCTGACCCGCGTTTCGACGGAACCCCACGGCTACGCGGCGGGTGCGATAGCCAGAAGCCGGCTGGCGACAACCGGGAGCATGGCGTCTTCAGGATTGGTGCATTTTTTCGATGAGGATCCGTGCGGTCTCCGGCCGCATGATCCGCGGGTCCGGCATCTCGCCGGTCTGGAGTTGCTCGCGGACCTTCCGCCCGCTGATGAACACCGGCTTCTCATCCGGATGGTTGTCCATCAGGTCGACGCGCCCCATCGATTCGTAAAACGCCGCGAAACCGACCTTCACCGGATGGATGTGCAATTCACCCGACAGGTGATCGAAAATCCGCTGGGCGTCCAGCCCGTCCCAGATATCCGTGCCGTCGTCGTAGGGGGCGTCCGCGTGTTTGCGCCCGATGATGATGTCGGTGAAGCCGAAGTTCTGGCGATAGATTCCATGCATCACGGCTTCCTTCGGACCGCCATAAAACATCTTGATGTCCAGCCCGAGCAACAGGACGCGATCGTGCAGCGTGTACGGCTTTGAGGCCCACAGCGATTCGTCCTTGTCGCCCTCGCCAAGATGACGGTGGTCGATCAGGGCCTGATAGGTCTGCATGCGTGTGGCGGCGTCGACGTCGTCCGACTTCGTCTCACCGATCAGCGGATTCAACGCCGCACCCGCCGTGTCGCACTCGCGCACCAGCGTCTCGAACCCGTACACGAGGGCGTACTCGTGGGCACGGTGCAGCGGGTTGCGCGTCTGGAACGCGACGACCCGCGTCCAGCTCTTCTCGGCGAACAGCCTCCGAGTCTGCGACGGCCGCAGAACGTATTGGCCGTAGCCCGGATGTTTCGGTTGCGGCAGGACCTCGACCTTGCCGCCGAGGAGCATCTCACGCGAATCGCCCATCACCATTCGCCCGCCCGGATGGTCCGTGCGATCCGTCTGATAGACGCTCTTGAGATACCGTTGCTTTTCGTAGGGAAAGATGTCGCTGATGCGAAGCGTGCCGACAAGCCCGCCGGCGCTGTTCTCCAGTCGCACCACCTGCCCGACCGTCAGCGCAGAGGCCTGATCCCTTCCGATGGGAAAGGAAATCGGTATCGTCCACGCATAGTCCTTCCCATCGCGCCGCAGCACGCCCTCGTCGAGGCTGCGCCGCCAGTTCTCGCCGTTCATGGGGCCGGTCAGCGGACTTAGCCCGCCGTCGCCAAAGCGATACAGGCTTGAGAGATCGGAATCATCGACCGCCACCGCCGTCAGCGACGCCGCCTCTCGCTCGAAGTCCGCGATGCAATCGGACGGAACCGTGCGATCGACCGGGGCGTCCAGCCCGCCGTGAACAGGAATCAGGTCTGCCATCTTCGAAGTTTCCCCTCTGTGAGGCACAAGACAACGCCGGTCGGGCACGGCCGTCACCGCAGCCGCGCATCCTCGGACCGCCAGCGCGCCATCCATTGGAACGCTTCAACGACAGCTTGTAAAGCGGAAACGACGACTCACACACGCCTCGATCAACGCGGATAGGTTCGTCGCTCAATCCGATTCCGGCGCGGCGCCGGTCGGACCGGACACTTCCGGCTCATCCTCCGACGTCGCCTTCTTAGTCGCTCTCGGTGACTTGTAGTTCTGGACGGAGTGGGTCAGCCAGCGCCGGCCGTCGAAGGTGGACGACGACGCCGTCGACTGGAAGAAGTCCAGCTTGCCGACCACGGGCACCAGCTTGCCGAGAATCGGCGGCAGACTCGACAGGAACGATCGCACCTCTTCCGGAGCACCCTGAGCGAACATCCCGGCCATCCCGAGTCCCATCGTCAGACCGCCGACCATCGCCTGAAGCTCCTCGGCTTTTCGGCTTTCGTCCGTGAAGCCGACCGAGTCCGCTTTTCCGGACGAGGGAATCAGCCCCTCTGTCTTGAATCGCCGGTTGGACGTGATCCGCGGATGATCGCCACGGCCGGTCTCCAGGCACGTCGTAATCGCACTCGCCGACGAGCCGACGATCAGGTACCCTTCCGCACACCCCCACACCGGCGGCGGCATCCCACCGCCCATCATCATCATCATGGGGTGCATGATCTGGGTGAAACCCTTCCGGCCCGCGACGGTGACCGGCGTCAACATCAACCCGCCCTGCTGACCCAGCATCTCATTGATCTGACCAATCCCTCGCTGCACCTGAGAGCGAGCCTTGTCTTCATCGCTCACCTTGAGCATCATGATCCAATCCTTGCCGGCGCCATAGGTCAAATAAGGACCCTCGAGCAGTCCCAGGATGTCCTTCTCGATATCCAAATCCCAGTCTTTCTGGATATCCGCCCAGTCGGCCAGACCCGCTTGCGATTCCGGAACATGCTTGCGCACAAACGTCAGGATGTATCGATACAACGCCGTCCATTCGATGCCCGCCGAACAACTGAACGTCGTCGCCTCCTTCGGCACGAACCGGTCAAAGTCCGACACGCTCTTTCCGTTGACGAGCGCCTTGAACAACCCGCTCTCGGTCGCGTCGTGGGTCAGGACTGTCGACGTATCGCTGAAGACCCGGTACCCGTCGGTCCACTCCACCGTCGCGCTATACTCGGCGATCGTCAGGTCGCGGAGCAGTGCAGACGCCATTGCCAGCCAGGGTGCGGCGCTCGGATCTTCCTTGCTCTCCTCGGCAATGGCCTTCACCATGCCGCCGAATCCTTCCATCATGTTGCGGATATCGAAAAAGACGATCGTATCCTCCGCTTCCGGCAGGTCCTTGAATGCCGTCTTGAAACGCTTCGTATCGATCAATGCCTCCGTCTTCGAACCTCCATCGAGAAGCCTCATGCACTCCTTGACGAGACGGTCACCGAACAGCGAGGCAAATACAACGTCGTCCCGGTAGCCGATCGAGATGACGGAGGCGGGAAACTCCGCCGGGACCAGCCGGGCGACCGTCGCGCCGTGAAGCTTGATCTCCTCCACCGAAACAGCGTCCTCATCCTCGCTCTCAACCAGCTTGACGACCTGATTGAGAATGGCCTTGAGCGCCTTGTAGTTGGACGCCGCCGACTTCTTGTCCGAGCGGCCCATCACGATCCCCTCGTACGGAGAACCCATCCCAATCTGAGCCGGATCAAAGCGCCCGCAATACACGAGCTCCTTCTCGAACCAATCTCCCCAGTTCACGGCCTTGACGAGACCGGAGAACTGATCGACGATCGACTCAATCTCCTCCAGATCCTCATCCGGGATCAGGTCCGTCACGAGGTCCAGCACATCATCCACGATGCCGCTTTCGGAAAACGCCTCGCAGACTTCGGCCCAGTAGTCGTCGAGAAACTTCCGCTCCGGGTTCGTCCTCGCGGCTACGGTGATAAACACATCCGACGGCACGGCGCGGACCAGGGAAAAGTTCGCCGCGGGATTCGTCGTCTCCGCTCGAGCGGCCCCCGGCAACAGAATCCCGGCCGCGACGACCCACACCGACCACCTATGCAGCCCTCGAAAACTCGTAGGATGATTCATTCAATCGTTCTCCCAGAAAACTACCGTTGACAAATTACACGGCATCCTGACCTTCCCTGAACGACACCGCACGAATATGGGCTTCTCAGCGGCCTCACCGCACCTTGCGCGCCCGGCGACGGAACAGCCCCAGAGGGCAAGAACGACCGGGATTCTACCCTCTCACGCACCTGTCGGCGTCTCAAGTCCGCTCACCGCCTTCCCCACGCCGGACGGGCGTCCTCGGCAATAACCGCCTGCAACCGCCGTTTAGCCAATGTGAACGGAAAGCGAGTCGTTCGCTGACCACCAACCCCCACATGTACCAATAGGAGCCAAGTCATGAGGATGAGCCAATTGCGACTCGTCGTGTATTCTATGATCGGACTGCTCGCCGCCCCGGCGCTCGGGACGGTGCCCGGACCGATCCCGCTACCCGAGCCGCCCGAGCCGGGTGACCTCGGCAGAATGCCGCCGCCGGTAGCGCTCGCAGAGGTGGCCATGCCGCCGGGCCGACTCGGCCCGGGCCTCCGCCATCAACCGACGCAACGAGGCTTTCACCCGCCTCACGCCGACTCGCCGAGAGAAATGATCCCTCCAGGCCTGCGGCGTTACATCGATCAGGCCGTACGCCGCGCCGTGCAGGAGGCCCTCCGCGAGATGGGCCCGCCGCCGCCGGAGCGCGGCCGCCCTCCTCACCCCAGCCAAGGGCCACCCCTCGCCGACCCGCGTGGTCCCCACTTCGGCAGGAACGCAAGCCCGCATCCGGGCCTTGACGGTCGCCCCCCACACCGCCGCGGCCACCGCCCGCAAGGCGAGCCGATGGGACCTGACAGCGGCTCGCGGCGATGGACTCCGCCCGGATTCGATGGAGTCCTGCACCCACCCTTCGGCGGACCCGGAGGCCCGGACGGGCCGCCGCAGACACACGGACGCCCCGGCGGGCGCCGTCCGGAAGGGATGGACCGCCGCGGCGGCGGCGGACGGCCCGGCGGACGAAAGTGGCTTCAGAGGCTGTTTCGCCGACTCGATCGCGACGGAAACGGCGTGATCACCAAGGACGAGTTCCACGGGCGACCGGGACTCTTCGAACGCTTGGATCAGAACGCGGATGGCCGGATTAACCCCAATGAGGCCAGGAAGGCCATGAAGCGACGCGCCGGCGGAAAACGGAAGCCGAAGAATGGGCCGCCCGAAAACGGACGGCGCGATCGTCCTCGGCGCGGACCGCCAAATGCCTAACGCTCGCGGTCCGAGACATGTACGGTGAACTGAACAGGCCTGCCTGCCCGCGCAGGCAGGCCTGATCAGAACCACCACCGTGTGTGAGAGCCGACGCTGCCCACTCGCTTCCTAGTACGCGACCGTGAGACGGAGGCGAGCCACTCCTCAAGAGGAGACGACCGCTTCAACCGCGCCCGGCAGGACTCGAACCTGCAACCTACTGGTTCGAAGCCAGTTACTCTATCCAATTGAGCTACGGGCGCTCCACACTTCTGAACCCAGACCCCTGAAGACTATCATTCACGGCCGCTGCGGGCAAGGCATCGCACTCCTCGACCTCGGTCCGTGACCGAATCGGCGGAGATCTCTCTCTCAGTCTGTCGCTGGACATGCCCTGTAGTGGCGCTTGCTCGATGGCAGCCCAGCGCGGAGTGCTGGGATCGATCGCCAGGGAGCACAGCCGAGTCCCGTAGGGACGACTGAGGCCCCCATCGTCCCTACGGGACTCGGTCGTCTCGGTCTCGCGTGAACCCCGGCACTGTGCGCGCCGGGCTTGGCTCACTTCGTCCCTGCGGGACGCCGCGACAGCCCTCGCCGATCATGTCAGGGACCGCGGCAGGGCCGATCCGCAGCCGTCTGCCCGCGGCGCGGCGTTGCCCGCGCATAGAAAAGGCCGCGTCTCGACAGTAGTCGAAACGCGGCCTTTGAACTCAAACAAACAGGCGGCTCGGAGGATCCGGCGGCGGGGTCAACCCCGCCGCCGGCTTGGT
>JBHHVX010000027.1:0-32854 GCA_046754505.1 Phycisphaerae bacterium
GCGCGGTCTTGTGTGCCCCCGCCTCCTATAACTACTCCGCCGCTCATTCTATTCCCGGAATCCCGAGATTCTTCAGAAAGAATCCGCCGCTCCGGAAAATCGGGGTGCAGGGCGTGCCTGCCCTGCCCCGGGGCAGCCGGTCATATGGGCCACTGGCGGAAAAGCCGCCCGTGACACGCAGTGTGACTCGCATATGCCTTCGCTTCTCAAGCCCCTTCGGCTGGGCCGGCTTGTTCTACGTCGGCGTTATGCTCGCGGGTCGGGTCGATCTTCAGATAGGCGGAGAGCCAGTGCACGCCAAGGTAGAACGGGATCGTGTCGAGCGCGGCGATGACGAGCTTGAACAAATAGCTGCTGCCGATCAGGGCGATGAGTGCGGCCAGCGTCTTGTCGCCGCGCATCAGGGGCATCCAGAAAGTGATGAAGATCACCGCCGTGGAGTCGACAAGCTGGCTGACCATCGTCGAGCCGTTGTTGCGGAGCCACAGGTGCCGGCCGTGCGTCAGCTTCTTCCAGAAGTGAAACAGGGACACGTCGCAGAATTGGGCGGCGACGTAGGCGCACATCGACGCGAACACCGCCCCGCGCGTGCAGGCATAGAGCAGGTGGAACAGCAGGCCGCCGTCCGCCAGCACCTCGCCGTCGGGCAGAGTCACCGGGCCGGCCAGCGGCAGCACCTGCCACGGCGGCGGCGACCACGAGCCGTCCGGCAGCCACTCGGGGCGGACGGCCTCGCTGATCGGCGCGGCCCGGTCGCCCAGCCAGAGGAACAGCAGGATCAGTCCGTTGAGAAACAGCCCGACCCACACCACGAAGTTGGCCCGCCGCCGGCCATAGAACTCGCTGATGAAGTCGGTGCAGAGAAACGTCAGCGGATAGGGCAGGACGCCGACGGCGAGGGCGAGCGGTCCGACGTGGATGAACTTGGTGATGCCCAGGATGTTGAGCATCGTCATCGCGCCGAGGAAAATCCCGGCGAAGACGAGGAACACCCGCTCGCGGCGCTCGTGAAGCCGGCTGTCCTGATAGTCGTACGGAAGCCCGCCGGCCATGGCGCGAGGGTAGGAGGTCCGGCGAATGGCGTCAACGGAAGAACCAACCTCGATGGCGTGGCCCGGGTTCCCCACCTCCGGGGTTGGGTAAACCCCCGCTGCGATAGACCCCCGGCGGCGGGTTGGCGGTTGCCGGGGCCAGAGTTGAATCCACCCAAGGGCTCCGGTGGCCCGTCGCCGGGGATACGTACGTCTTGTCTTATCGTCCCGCCGTGTGCCAATCTCCACTGTAAGGTCGGGGCATTGTAGCGCGCCGCCGCCGGCCGGCGAGTCGGAGTCCATGAACCCATCCTCCTGGCGCATTCGGGGTGTCGCATTGCGTCCCACGAATGCCTATAATGAACTTGGAAGCCCGAGGGGAGAGGAGGGCTTGCGGGGTATGGTGTCGCTTCGACCCAAAAAGTCCGAATCGCCCCGCCGGACGCGGAGGTCCGTTTCCGGTCGCCGCTTGGGGTTCACGCTTCTCGAGTTGCTGGTGGTCGTCGGCATCATCGCGCTACTCGTCGGCATCCTGCTGCCGGCGCTGGCGACGGGCCGAGCCGAGGGCATGAAGGCCAAGTGCCTCGGGAACCTGCACGCCCTGGGGCAGGCATTCGCGGCGTATAGCGTTGACGACCTGAGCGGCTACACTTCACCCATTCACCCCAAGGCCGAGACCCACTGGATCTGGGACGGCGACTACGAATACGGTGGGCAGACCGGCCGAATCGCCTGGGGGCATCCGGACTTTCACGCCAAGAACCGGATGTTGAATCGCTATCTCTTCACGGACGGACACAACACGCCCTTCGAGCTGTATCAATGTCCGGGCGACAACGGCATCCCCCGGGCGCCGCTGAACCACGAGCCGGCCTTCTTCACCCCGGGGCTGGAAGGCCTCAATCTGTATCAGATCACCGGCACCAGCTATCGCCTCAGCCACCACATCGACTACCTGCGGCGCAGTCCCTACGACAAACACTTTTACGGCCCCTACATGCGGCCGAAGACGCGCGTGCCCAACACCGGCGACACCATCCTTCTCGAGGAGGCGATCACCGAAGTCGCCAAGTGGAACGCCCCGACCTACGTCACGACCGGCTGGCACCGAAAGGTGAACATCTTCAACGTCATGTTCGTCGACGGCCACGCGGCGCCGATCCACCTCGTCGGGCGAGGCGATCCGCTGGCGGCGAGCGGCAATCCGAATTACTGGATCTGGCGGGGCGAAGGCTGGCGGATGGACTGCTATCCCGACCAGCCCATGCCCGACCGGCCGCAGGTGTCGGAGTGATCCCGCTCATCGGCGGTCGATCACCGCCCGGTAATTGTCGAGATGGCGCAACGCGCGTTCGTGGCGCAGCCGGGCGTTAGCCGTCTCGGCGGCGAGCCGCGCCGCCCACATCCGGCGCGTGTGTCCGAGCCAGAGCTTGAGCGTGATCAGCGCCACGAGAATCAGCCCGATCGAACCGCCGCCGGCGAGCGCCAGTGTGTTCGAGACGTTGAGGACGCCATGCTGGTCGGTCACCGGCTGCGCCGTGATCGGCGCGGCGTGGCTGTCGGCGCCCGTGTGATCGATTCGGACCGAGGACCGGCGATCGCCGCGCGACGCGTCCTCGCCGGCCGTCAGCCGCGCGTCCCGCACGACGGCCGCGCCTTGGTCGACGGTCGCCCCGGCCGAGTCCGAGATCGCGGCACGTTCGGGGAACGCCAGACACCCGGCAAGCCACACAGCCGGTGCGACGAGCCATGCCGAACACGGCACGCGCGACCGATGGCCAAGGCGCCGCGGCGTCATTCGATCGGTCCGCCGGGAGCGTTCGCGCCGGGCGCCGAGGCCGGCTTCAGTCTTTTCAGGGCGTCGAGATAGGCCCGCACGGTGGCCGGCGTGACGGCCGCCGGGTTGAGGTGGCCGCGGGCCGTCAGGTGCGTGCCGGGCGACCGGGCGTAGGCGGCCTGCTTGAGACCGAACTCGACCTCGCCGTGGCCCTCGATGCTCACGTCGCCGTCGAACCCCGCCATGCCCAGCGCGATCACAAACCCCGCGGCGCGGTCGGGATCGACGTCCCGAACGGACCGGCCGCCACTCGCACACCCCGCCACGCTCCACAACACCGCACAAACAGCAATCCATCGCGACATATCTCGCCCTCCCTTCTTGAAACGACGCCTGTAATCTTGCTCGCCGTTCCGAGACGCCCACGCCGCGTTGAGTCGGCCGATAGGGCGCGCACTGCCCGCCGCGCCTGCTTTCGGCTTTCAGTAGGGTCCGCTGCGCGGACCGGATATGGGGAACGAAGCCTACCGGCGTCGTGGTCCGCACAGCAGACCCTACGCGCCACTTCGGGAGAATACGGCACACCGATTCTGTCGGAAGAAGGAACCGCTGCAGCGCCGGCAGGGTTGCCTTTCCCCGTCCGACGGCCTACCGTTGAGTGATGACGCCTACAGGTGTAACGAAGACGTGCCTCGTGACGGCCATCGCGATCGTCGCATGCGGGATGGGCGGGCCATGCACCCAGACGCCCGGACCGATCTGCACGCAGCAGGCCGTTGAGTCCATCGTGCTGAATCTGCGCGATCCGGACGGCAACGTCGTCGCGGCGGCCGACGCGGTGTTCACGGTCAACGGAGGCTTCCTGGGGGCGGCCCATTGCACGGGCGACTGCGACCGGTTCACGCTGATCTTCGAGCAGACCGGGCGGTTCGACATTTCTGTCCGATCGGTCGGGCTGGTGCCGCGGGCGCTGTCGATCACGGTGCCGTCGGACGCGGCGGGCTGCCACCCGGTCACGCAGACGAGCGACGTGTTCTTTCAGCGGGACACGACGATCGGTGTGCTAAGCGGCGGGGTGTGGCAGGCGGTCAACGGCGCCGGTCAGGCGACGATCCTGCGCTTCGGCGTCAACGGCGAGCCGATCGGCGCGATGCTGACGAAACACGTCAACACCGGCGACACCAACCTCTACATCGCCTACAACAACAGCCGGATTCGTGGGGTCATCGGTCAACCCATCATCAGGGCGACGGCGCCGATGCCAACTCGAACGAACGACATCTTCGACTGGTCGACGACCTCGGCCGGATGGCCGGCCGGATTCACCGACGCGACGATGTCGCCGGACCTGACCACGCTCACGGGCACGCAGCTCGGCGATACGATCGTCTATACCCGTCTGTCAGACAGCCCCGCGCCGCTGCAGGCGCCGTAAGGGCGTGTGTGAGAAAGCGATCGCCCGATCAGAGCCGCGGGCTTCAGCCCGCGCGGCCTTCATCACGCAGGCATCGCGGCCCGCACAGCGGACCCTACGGACGACACTTGTCGCAGGGAGCGAAGCCGCGGTCGAAGGCCTCGGACCGGCTCTTCAGCACGACCCGCCGATCGGACTTGATCTGGCTGGCCACCTCGCAGTCCGGACGGTGGAAGGTGCCGTACTTCGGATCGGCCGGATAGGCCGTCTCGGTCGATTCGGCGGCGTCTTTCCAGATTCCGCGGTGGTGGCTCCGGGCGTCGGTCTGGGCGTCGAGGAGGCGCTCGGCAAAGCGCAACGTCTCGGGCGTCAAGCGGACAAACGCCAGCCCCTCGCGGACGAGCGTCTCATTGACGAAAACATCGTCGGCGAAGGCGTAGGCGAACAGACGGCCCTTACGGTCGCGGGGATGTCGATCGTAGCGGAGCCGCAGTTCGCGGCCTTCGACGAGTTCGGCGTTTCGGCGCGTGGCCTCGTCGTGGAACGGTTCGTCGGGATAGGGAGACCGGATGCCGGCATAGACAACGCGGTTGGTCGGCTTGACCTTGATACAGTGCCCGCTGACGACCCGCCGGACCGTCACCAGCGACGGCCGGTCCTGGGAGCCTTCCGTGTTGTCTCTCACGAGAGACCACGCCAGCATCGTGCCGGCCACCAGCACGAGCGCAGTGACGGCGATCCAGCGGATCAGGACGGGGCGGTTTTCGGGATCCCACAGGCGCATCACGGATTCCGGTCGAGAGCGTGCCAGATTTTTTTCACGAGCAGGTTGTCGGCCATGTTGAACGGGTGAACGAGTTCATTGTTCCTGAAGATACCCGGGTCGGGAACCCACTTGGCATGTCCATCGGTGTAGGCGACGTTGAGGCCCGTCAGGTGGGCGGATTCCACGACGTTGGGGATGTGCATCAGATCAGAGAGGAAGGCCATGGGCCTCATCTGCGAGAAGCTCTTGTTGCTGAGGTTGTAGCGGCGGGCATAGCCGGCCCGGGTGAGCATGCCGCGCACCGCAGGCCAGGGATTGGCCGGAGACCCCATCACGTGAAACGGCGCCGACTGGACGGGGCAGAAGAGGATGGTCGGGTCCTGAATAATGGAGATGTTCTTGACCAGCGGACCGAAGTTGTTGTCGAAATCGAATCGGTCAAAGATCAGGTAGTTGTATTGCCAAGTACCGTCGAAGGGCAGGTTGTTCAGCGGAGGCAGCCGGCCCTCGGCGTTGATGTACTGGGCGTGGGCGACGTATAACTCGCGAAGCCGCGTGAGACACTGCGTCCTCCGGGCCTGCTTGCGAGAGCCGCTCATGGCCGGCATCAGGATGGCAATGAGGATGGCAATGATCGAGATCGAGACGAGCAGTTCGATCAGCGTGAATCCGGCAAAACGTGGTCTGGACAGGGTCATGATCAGGACTCCGTGGCAAGCGGCGCCGTCCGAGCCGTGGAAGAAGCGACCGGCGCTTCTGTCGGCTTGGACGGGACGCGAATCCTTCCGTGGTTTGCGCTCACGGCCACCAGCACCCGGTCGGCCTGCCGCCAGAGGGCCGCGGTGAAACGTCGTGTGCGTGTTCGCAGGGCGTGGACCGCGCCGACCCGAAACAGGGCCGACGCATGATAGAAGGCGAAGGTCCGGCGGTCGACCGGTCCCATGGAACGCTCATATTGCCGGAGGAACGTGTCGGCGGAGGTGCCGTCCTCGCCGGAGGCTCCGTCGCCGGCCATCAGCCTGGCAAGCGTCAGATGGGCCGCCAGATTGCCGAGGTCCACACACGGATGCCCGAGGGCGAGCGTGTCGAGATCGAGCAGGATGACGGAGCGCCGCCCGAGGACGATTTGACGCTCGTAGAAATCTCGATGCACGGTTCGTCGCGTCGTCGCGTCGATGCCGCCGACGGCTTGAAGCAGGGTCTCGACTCGCCGCTCCGCCTCGCCGGCGGCCGCCGGGAGGACACGGCGCAGGACGTCGTACCAGCGGCGCACGACCGCGCGCTCATCCGCGACGGAATAGGTGCTCAAGCCTGCCAGCGGCGTGTTGTGCAGAACGGCGAGGACATCGACGATCCGCTCGATCTGCCGAGCCGTCCACCGATGGGTGGTTCCCATGACATGGCCGGGGGCACGGCTGAAGAGTGTCATGCGGAGATCCGGAATACGCTCCACGACGGCGGGAACGCGGACCCGCCCGTTCGTGGCCCACGCCAGTTGCTCGTTCAGCCGGACATGGCGCTCGGCCAGGGCGGCGGCTCGGCCGTTCCGAAACGTCTTGCCGATGAGGCCCGATCGAACGTCGGTCGAGTCGCTCGGGCAATATGCGACCGCCGCGCGCCGTCCCGCCCGATAGCCGAGCGGCCGGCAGTGCACCCGCGGCGTCACCGCGGCGCAGCGGCCGTCCAGACGGCTCCACAGCGGTGCCAGGCGATCGGCCATCCGCAACCCGTCGAGACACTCGCGCAGGTGGGGCATCCCGGGATCACGATCCGGCGAGTGAAGAACCAGGTTCCAGGCCCGCACGAAGACGCATACGTCGCGAATGCCACCGGCGGTCGGCACGGCGCGGCAGCGGGAGGATAAGGTCTCGTGTCGTTCATCGACTCCGGTCGTGCCGTACAGCGCCCGGCGCCGGCCGTCACCCAGGTCGAAAGACCATTCGAATGCCAGGCCGTCGGAACGGGTCGGCCAGCATCGCTCGACCGCGACCTGACGCGGCCGGACGCCCGGCGCCCAGTCGATCACGCCGGCCAGAAGCCGCTCAACCCGAGCCGGATCGAGCAGCTTCGCGATCACGTCGGCGGCGTCGTGCGTCTGTGCGACAGGGTTCATGCAACCACCACCTTCCCGGACGTCGATGCGACGTCTGTGTCGGCCAGCGTGATACACCGCTCGGCCAGATCGCGCCAGCCGGGTCGGAGGTGGCGCAGCATCCCGCGGGCCAGCTCGAGCCTCGACAGCGCGGCGTAGCACCGAAAGCGGCGCGGATCGATTCGCCGATCGGTCTCACGCGACCAGGCTTCGAGAAACTCATCCGCCCAGCGCGTGGCGTCTTCTCGCCGGACGCCAACGGCGGGCCGGTCGGCCAGCATCCGGAGCTGCGTCGCCAGGTTGGCCACGTCGATCAGCGGATCGCCGACGCAGACGCGCTCCAGGTCGAGGAAGACGGTGCGATCGCCGCCGAGACGCAACTGGTTCCAGTGGAGATCGTTGTGGAGCGTTGCGTCCGCCGGAGCGTCCAGTCCGGACAGCACGCGGCGCAGCGTGCGCCCGATGTGCTCGACCTCGCGCCGTCGCTCCGGCAGGGCGCACGACAAATCGAGCGCGGCGTCACGAATACGTCGGTCGATATCAGGCAGCGACATCGTGTCGCGCGTGCGGATCGGGAGGCTGTGAAACGCGGTCAGCGATCGAGCGACGTTTCGCAAAACCCGGTCCGCCGGCTCGCGGGCCAGCGTTTCAACGAGCGTCTTTCCGCGGATCCATTCCGTGGCCAGAAGACCACCTTCCAGATGGACGCCCACGACGCCGGGAACGCTCAGGCCCGAATCGCCCCGCTCCAGCACCCGGTCGAACAGCCGGTGCCGGCGCTCCAGTTCGCCGCAGACCCACGCCGACGTACAGCGGACCGCGATACTGCGTTTCGACGGACAGCCGTTGGCGTACTCCGTTCCGCGGGCGCGAAGGCGGATGATCCATTTCTGCTCGGGCACGTAGCGGATCAGCACGCGGCGGAGCGAACCGGCATCGAGGTCGAAGGCGTCCGATCCGGAATCGATCCAGTGCTGCCATGCCGTCGCCGCCGCCGATCGTCCGGTAAACTTCCGCAGGCCGCGCAGGCGGCGGTCGTTCGGAAACCGGTACGCCTCCACGTTGCGGCCATTCAGGTCGAGAACCCCGCCACGCCGCGAGACGGGCGCGCGGAGCGGCCCATGCAGATAGACGATCTCGCCCTGCGGCCAGGCCCGGTTCGGCGGGATCGAATCGTCTGACAGCAGGACGAACGCCGCCCGCACATAGCGACCCGGGTGATAGAGCGACTCGATCATACGGCAGCACCGCCAGTCCGGCGGCGGGCCGCGGTGGATCCGGGAAAACTGATCGCGGCAGGCCCGCAGGACCGCCTCCGGCCGCAGCCGCTCGAGCAGCGGTCGCAGGTGCGAATCGTCGGGCAGTTCCAACGCACCGCTCAGCATCGGGCGCCCTCCGGCAGCGGATGGACGTAGGCGACGTCATCCCGCCCGGCCACGAACAGGGCGGCGTACTCCCCACCGGCGGCGAGCAACTCTTCGTGCGTGCCGCTTTCGCAAACGGTGCCCTCGGTCAGCACCACGATCCGGTCGAATCGATCCATGCCTTGAAGCCGGTGGCACACGACCAGCGTCGCGGCCTCGTTGTGCGGCGACAGCCACGCGCGTTCGACCAACGTTCGAGTCCGGCCGTCCAGCCCGGTGGCCGGCTCGTCCAGGATCAGGATCGGGGCCTTCCGCATGAGCGCCCGCGCCAGCGCGAGCCGCTGTTTCTGCCCGCCGGACAGGGTCGACCCATCCTGGCCGAGCACCGTGTCGTAGGTCTCCGGCAACGCCTGGATGAACGCGTCGGCCTCGACACGCCGAGCGATCTCCATGACCTCGTCGCGGGTCGCCTCCGGCCGGCCCAGCGTGATGTTCTCCTCGACGGTCATCCCGAAAAGGACCGTGTCCTGATGAACCCAGCCGATGTGGCGCCGCAGGGACTCCACGGCGGCGTCGCGAATGTCCATGCCGTCAATACGGATCGTCCCCGACTGTGGGTCATAAAAACGCAGCAAGAGCCGGGCCAGCGTGCTCTTGCCGGCGCCCGTGTGGCCGACGACCGCGACACGCTGTCCGGGACGGACGTGGAGGTCCACACCACGCAGGGCCGGAGCGCCGCCGCCGTCGTAGGTGAACGACACGTCCTCGAAGGCAATCTCGCCGCGGACCTCGCCGAGCTGGATCGCATCGGGCCGATCGGTGATGGCGGGCGCGATGGCGAAGATTTCGGAAACGCGCTGCCCGCACGCCGTGGCCTTGGCGATCTGACCCGCCAGCTTGGCCAGGTTCCGCATCGGTTTGTGCAAACCGCGAAGGTAGGCGACGAACACCAACAGGTCTCCGGCGGTCATCGCGCCGCCCAGCACGAATCGAACGCCAACGTAGAGAATCACGCATGTGCCGGTGGCCGACGCAAAGGAGATGGTTCGATACAACTTGGATTCCAGTCGGGTCGTCCGAACGCCGGCACGGATGGCGGTGCGGTTCTGCCGGGAAAACCGCTCCTCTTCGATCTCCTCGCGATTGAAGGCCTGAATGATCTCCATCGCCCCGAGGACGTCGTGGGCCAGTGAGGCGATGAGGCTTTCCTTGTCACGCTGCTTGTTGGTGGCCTGATGAATCTGGTGGGCGGTCCGCCAGGTGGCGAAGAGCGCGATCGGCACGGTGGCGAGCGCCAGCACGGTCAACAGCGGATTGAGCCAGAACATCGAGGCGATCATGGCGACGATGATCAGGGCGCTCTGACCGCCGTTGATAATCGCGTTGACGAGCATCTGGCGCAGCATCTGGATGTCGCCGGTCAGCCGCATGAGCAGGTCGCCCGTCTGCCGCCGCTGGAAGACCGCGGGGGACAGTGTCTGAAGGTGCCGGAACAGATCGCGCCGAAGCCGGCCGACGACGCGCTGGCCCGTCTGGGCAAGCAGCACGTCCCGCATGTGCGAAAAAAGGGCATCCATCGCCGCGACCACGAGAATCGCGACACAAACCCAGGCGAGGGCCGAGCCGGATCCCGCAGACAAAAAGTCGAGCGTGTGCCGGAGCCACGAGGTATGCAGCTTGTCCGACAGAATGTAGTCGAAGATGATCTTGATCGGCCAGGGCGCGATGACCTGCGTGAGCACCGCGCCGAGGGCGCCCGCCAGCGCTCCCAGCAGCTTCCACCGATGCGGACGCACATAGCGACCGAAGCGAGACCAGATGGCTCGAGCCTCGCCCAGGTTCAACTTTCCACGACGGGTCTTGACGGTCCAACCGAACATCAGGGCACCTCGGTCGCCAACCGACCGACGGGTTGGACTTGCACGAGGGAGGCGCTTGCTCGAACGGGTTCGGATCGCGCCGGCGCACGGCCGGCGGCCGCCAGCAGCCAGTCATGAGTGACCCGGACGTTGTGCCGAATATCAAAACGCTCCTCCGCACGCCGCCGCCCCTCGGCGGCAAGCCGCGCGGCGAGTGCCGGCTCGGTCAGGACCCGGCGCAGCGCGCCGGCAAGGGCCGCGTCGGCGCCGGGCGACACCAGCAACCCGCTCACACCGTCTTCGATGATCTCGGGCACGCCGCAAAGCCGCGTGCTGACGGTCGGGCAACCCGAGGCGAGCGACTCCAGAAGCACCGTCGGCAAGGCGTCCATGTTTCCGTCCGCCGCACGGACGCATGGCAAAGCGAAGCAGGCGGCGCGGCGCATCCGCTCCCGCACCTGCTGTTGATTCAGCGAGCCGGCGAGTTCGACGTGAGACTCCAGCCGGAGCCGTTTGATCTCCTGTTTGAGGTGGGCGGCCTCGCGTCCTTCGCCGGCGATGGTGCAGCGGACCGGCAAGGCCTGATCGCGGAGCCGCCCGACCGCGCGAACGAGATCGGCGAAGCCCTTCTTCTCGATCAGCCGCCCAACGGCGAAGAGGGTGGCGGTCTCACGTTCGGTGCCGCCGGGAACGAACCGTTCCAGGTCGATCCCGTTGTAGTTGACGCGGATACGGCTCGCGTCGACCTCGGGGAAGTTGTCCAACAGGTATCGTCGGTTGAAGTCGCTGACGGTCAGGGTGAAACGCGAGGCATTGATCTTGCGAACCAGCAGCCGCCGGTCGACGTTCTCCCGAAAGATGTCGAAGGCGTGCAGCGTCATGCTATACGAAAGGCCGCCCATGATGTGGGCCATGTGGGCCACGGTCGCCTCGTTCGTGCCGAAATGCACGTGGACGTGGTCGATCCGCTGCTTGCGGACCCACCGCAGAAGCGACGCCGCCTGCGCGAGGTCGATCCACTCGGCACCTCGGTTCCGAACGACACAGGCCGCCGCGCGACCGGATCGCAACGGGGCGTGGCGGACGAGCGGCCAGTGGACGCGGCAGACCCGGCGAAAATCGGACAGGATCGTCTCGGGCAGATAGCGGGCCTTGGCGCGCACGCGGGCGAACGACTCGTGAAAGATGCCATCCGTCGGTTTGCGCAGCGAGGCGATGTGCAGGTCCAGCCCCTGCCGTTCGAGCTCGAGGATCTCGTTGACGACAAATGTCTGGCTGAACCGCGGATACATGCGTAGCAGGTAGCCGATCCGGGCGGGCGAGCGGGTCATAAGGTCACCCCGGCCGGATCGCGAGCGGCGCGTCGGCCGCGGCCCGTCCGCGTGACGGCCTCGCAGACGGCCGTCAGCGTCTGTTCCGCGGCGCGGGCCCACGTATAGCGTTCGCTGACCGTGCGGGCGGCCTGCGCGGCGAGCCGCTCGCGGAGATACGCCGACTGGCGCAGCTTGCGGAGCTTGACGTAGAGGTCGCACGAGTCATCAGGATTGACGAGCAGGCCGTTGACGCCATCCTCAATCACATCCTCGATCTGCCCCAGCCGCGAGGCGATCGCGCAGGCGCCGGAGGCCATATACTCGAACAGCTTGATCGGCGAGAAGTAGAACCCGTCGACCGGCTTAAAGGGCGCCACGGCCACGTCGAGCGCCCGAAGCATGATCGGAACCCGCTCGTGCGGCACGGCGCCGGTAAAGACTACAGCCTCCGCCAGCCCCATTTGCTCCGCCGTCCGACGAAGCTCGGTCTCCATCGGTCCGGTGCCGACGATCATCATGCGCGTCTGCCGGTCCTCCCCGTGGAGACGCTCGAACGCCCGGAGCAGGATGTCGACCCCGTGCCACACCTTGAGACTGCCGGCAAATCCGACCAGGAATTCGCCGTTCAGCCCCAGCGCGTCACGACAGGCCTCGCGCGACGGGGCACGCTCGAACGCGGCGATATCCACACCGTTCGGGATGACGTGGATGCGATTGCGGTCCACGCCCAGCTCCACGAGGCGGTCGCCCAGCGGCGCTGAGACCGCGATGACCGCGTCGGCCGCCGAGAGGACGCGCCGTTCCATCTTCGCCGCGAGCGATTGAAGCTCGAGCGAGCGAAACCGCCGGGCCTCCTCGGTCAGGATGGCGTTGACCTCGACCACCAGCGGCACGTCGAGGGCGCCGGCCAGATCGAGACCACCGTGGCCGAACAGCGAAAGCCGCTCGATGATCGCATGGGGACGGATCTCACGCGCGGCATCGAGGACATGATCGCCGAGACTCGCGTTGTAGAGCAACGATCGGAGTTCACCGGAAGCGGCCTCGTCGTAGCCGTGGGCCACCAGCCAGCCCTTGAGGACCTTGCGGACCTGCCGGACAAACGCGGGGGCCGTAGCCGCCAGCGGCGTCGCTGGATGGTCCTTGCCCGCTCCGCCGTGGGGACTGAGCAGATGGAGCGCATGACCGGCCTCGGTCAAGGCGCGCGTAATGGCTCGCAGGTGAATCGAGGCGCCCTTGGTGCCGTTCGGTCGGATGCCGAAGTCGCTACAGACATAAAGCAGACGCATGGCGGCTGTCCTCTCGCCAAAACGTGTCGAATCGCCGCGCCACCTCGTCCAAGCCGTTCATCTTCAGTCTGGTGTTCGCGACCTTCGGACCGCGATCAAGCAGGTCGATCACGCGCTCGCACATGGAATGTGGGGTCAGGTCCGAGGGGTGAAGGGGGAAGATCCCCCCGAACTGACCCCACAATCGAGCGCGGATCGCCTGCTCAAGTCGTGGTTTGATACGCGGAATGATCAGCGCGGGCTTGCGGCGCCGCGCCACCTCGCACAGAGTGTTGTAGCCCCCCATCGACACCACCAGTTGGGCTTGGGCGATGCGGCAACTCATGCACGGCTCGAAGTCGATCCATTCGACCCGATCGATCCGATCCGCGAGCCGGCGCAGGCGCTGGGCCACCGGCTCCGGCAGATCCGGGCCGCCGACGACGGTCGAGCGAATTCCCAGAGAGGCGATGCGACCGGCCGTCTCGGACAGGTAGGCATCGAGCAGGGCTTCGCCATCCGTGCCGCCGCCGACCGTGACAAGCACGTTGCGCGAGTTTGGGGTCGCGGCAAGGCGATGGCCGCAGGGACCGCGAGCCACATAGCCCATGAACCGAACCTTGTTCTTTACGGAGTCCGGAAGCTGGTATTCAACGACCGGGTCGAACAACTCGGCCATGCCGTAGACCCAAACCTCGTCAAAGCACTCGGTCAGCACATCCGCGACGCCGTCATGCGCCCATTGCCGGATCGTGGCCTCGGGATCGTCCTCGATATCACGCATGCCGAAGACGATGCGTGTCTGCGGACGCACCCGCTTGAACCACTGGAGGGTTGGCACCAGTTCGCGGCAGACGCCGAGCGGAGCCTTGTCGACCAGCAGGACGTGCGGTTGGTAGTGTTTGGCCGCCTGCAGCAACAGGGCTTCCCGGCAGTGGATCACCGTGTCGATAGGGAGGTTCAGAAACTTGGAGCTGTAGCTGCCGTCGGGTGTCTTGGTCAGCGCCGGGAGCTTGATGTAGTCCACCCGGGGAACCCGCTGAAACAGCGGGACATAGGGTGTGCCCGTCGCCAGGAAAAACGAGGCCTCGGGATGGAGCCTGCCAACGTGTGCGGAGATCGCGAGTGTGCGGCGCAGATGTCCCACGCCGACGCTGTCATGGCAGTACGCCATGATCCGCCGCGGCGTGGCGTTCGATTGTGGCTTGCCCAAGCTGTTCATCCCAAGTCTCTCCCGCCAGCGCACGCATTGATTGACCGACTCACGACGAAGCTGGACCTCAGGAACTCGAAAGACCGCTTCCCCGCTCCACCGGGCAGACCCGGAATCTTCAAATGCCTCCGGCATAGCCACGAGAGGGGCAATCGTCGTGCCATCCGGTCCCACCGGCACACAATCCGTCGCAACGCCTTTATTAACAAAGCATTAAGTTCGCCGGATTCTCGTTGCCCAATAGCGCGGGTGCCTCGATGCTGTGTGCCCTGCAACCACCGAGGTGTGTGCCTGTGCACACTCTGGCCTGCCACCGGATGCGCCCGTCAGCCGCACCCGCCGCTGATCAGAGCGCTGACCATCAGCGGAGCGTCCTCCGGCCCGAGGCCGTTGTCGAGGCTCAAGTCCGCCGCGCAGGCCGCCGGCGACACGCCGGGGTCTCCCGGAAGGAGCACCTGCTCGATAAACGCGGCAATGTCCTGCCCGTTGACCAGGCCGTCGAGATTCACGTCGCCCTTGCAATTGCAGAGCGGCGGCGGAGGGGCTCCGCAGGTCCCCGCCAACACGGATTGGGCCATCGATGCGACGTCCGCAACGTCAATCAGTCCGTCGTCATTCAGATCGGCGGCACACGCCTCGGGCAGGACGGCCGGGTCACCGGGATTCATGATCTGAACGATGAAGGGCTGGATATCCGCCCCGTCGACAATCCCGTCGAGATTCACGTCGCCCTTGCAGGTGCAGACCAGCGGTCCGGCCGGCCCACACGCCCCGGTCAGGAGGGCGTCGATCATCAACGCCACGTCCGCGGTGCCGATGAGACCGTCGCCGCTGAGGTCGGCGGCGCACGCCTCGGGCAGGACCGCCGGGTCGCCGGGATTCAGAATCTGGCCGATGAACGGACCGATGTCCTGGCCGTCCACGACGCCGTCGAGATTCACGTCGCCCTTGCAGTTGCAGGTGCCGGGAACGGGAACGGTCACGGCATTCAACGAGAAGGCCTCGATGACGTTGAGGACGCCGCCGCCGCTGCCGTCGATCACGAACAGGCGGGTGATGGTCTCGCAGCCGAGGACCGAGTCGAGCGGATCCAGATCGACGTAGATGATCACCGTCTCGTTGTTGTGCGGAGGGACGTTGACGCTGTCGATGTCGGCGCCTTCCAGCCCGCCCGTGTAACTGAGGAACACGAATTCACCCGGCACGACCTGCGCCCCCGGGCGTGTCTGTCCCACCTCGACAATCAAGCCGAAGTCGTCGCTCTCACCCGTCTCGAGCGTCCCGGCCTGCTGGACGTTGGAGTCGAGCAGCGCCAGTTCAAAGCCCCGGGTCGTCGTTACGCCGGTCAGGCCGCTCGCCGGCAGTCCGACGACCCCGACGGCGTCGACGAAATGGACCGTCTCGGTCGGCGTGTACGGGCCGCCGCTCGTCAGCGTCTCGGCGATGTTCATCTCGATCGCCCGAACCACCGTGGGGACGTTGATATTGAACGGAGGGGGAACATCAAAATTGTTGTCATAGGTGCTGTTGCCCACCAGGACCTCCGCCGATGTGAGGATCGTCGTCACCAGATCGTCCAGCCCCGCCGGGGACGGCGCGTTGATGAAGAACTGCGGGACGACGGGCATGTCCTGTTCCATGGCGTCGACGAGGAACGGATTGGACAGATCCGTGAATGGATCGAGCAACAACAGGCCGTTGTTCCGCTCGTCGTCGACCAGACCGCCCAGGTTGTCCGCGACGAATTGGGACAGGCTCGTGCCGAGGAACTCATTCAACACGCCCGGCTGGCGCGGTAGCCCCTGCATGGCCACAAATGCCGTCGCCTGGAATGGGAAGCCGCCGGCATCCAGACCCGTGCTCGGATTGAGCACGCCGACGGCGGCGGTGGTCGAGCCGGTCGGGTTGACCACCGCTGGATCTCCGACCAGGACGTTCGAGGCCGTGACCGTGACTCCTGTCGTGACCAACGCTCCGTCCGTGGCCGCCAGAAGCACCGTGGCGTCAATCTCGGGAAAGACCGGCGTCTGACCGGTGAGCACCGTGTCCACGGCACCGGGGCCGAAGACGATCGCGGTGGGGTCGCTCGATCCGGTTGGTGTGGCCGCGGCCTGCATCCCGAAGTTGCCGCCGGCGTTGGCGCTGACGATTGCCAGGCCGCCGGTCGTTCCCGCAAGCCGATTGATCACCTGCGAGGGAGCGTCCGCGACGGCCAGTTCCGGCGGGCTGTCGGTGAAGGCCACGCGTCCCGGCGTGGGAAAGAGCGGCCCGACGTTCGAGATCGTGCGATAGGCGTTCAGGGCGTCCGCCACGGGGTCTTCATTAAACAGGATGCCGTCCTCGGTGGTCTTGACGACATCCGCGAAGAGCCGCGCATAGCCGTTTTCACCGGCCTCGGCGACCTGGGCCACCAGCAGGCTGAACGCCCCACCAAGCGGCAGCACCGTCTCCAGATCGATGTTCTGGCCCGTCGGCGACGCGTACGGCTGCGCCAGCACGTCAAACAGACCGTCATCATTGCTCGCGAAACCATCCAGAAGGGCATCCACGCCCAGGACTGTACCGGTCGGCAGCGAGGGGTCCGCGCTGCCGCCAAACGGAACATGCTTGTCGTCGAAGAGTTCGACATAACCAAACGCGTCGCGGTTGACCAGCAGATAGGCGCCGGATCCGTTCTGGATGAGGCCGCTGCCGGCCTCGTTGGGCAGGTCGATGGATGAGACCGCGACGGGGACAGGAAAGTTCGTGGTTCCGGAGAACTGGGCGCCGTTCATGGCGACGAACGTAAAGGCAGTCGCGGTCGTGATGCCGCCGTTGATGAGCGCCATGCGTGTGGCAGGCGTGCCGGCCAGATCGAACGGCGGATTGCCGACGTAGTCGACCCAGCCGATCACGACGACGCCGGACGGAGGACGTGGAATCGCCCCGAACGTCATCCCGTTGGTCGGATCAAGGTCGAACGTGGGGAGGTCGATGCGATAATTGACCAGCGCGTTGCCCGAGCTGCTGGAATCCCCCTCGACCTCGTAGAAT
Source organism: Phycisphaerae bacterium (assembly GCA_046754505.1). GTDB lineage: Bacteria > Planctomycetota > Phycisphaerae > UBA1845 > UTPLA1 > JAPULF01. The sequence continues at coordinate 17,131 of JBHHVX010000027.1, forward strand.
GTCAGGCGAAGGGCGTCTTTGTTCAAGGCAGGTGTCAACAAGGCGGCCGGCGGCAGATAGATCTCGATGTATTCCTGGTCGAGATTGGCGGGGTCTCGGCCTACCGGCCCGTCACTGGGGCCGATCGGGTCGGTAAACACCTCGGTGATGACCGGATGGTCGGGAGCCTGCGCGGTCGCGGCGACCGGAAACATGACCGGAAGAATCGCGAACACGTAGATTACCAGCACCGCGGCAGCGCGGCGGATCGATCGATTGTTCATAGACCCCACTCCCCCGCCCCCGGTCGCTCGGCGCGCGAGTCGACCACGGAGAGCACAAGAGATGCACGATTCGTGCCAAGAAGAGGCGACGGCGCGATGGCAGAGGCGACATCGGCCCTGACGGTATCAACAGGCGGGGTATCGGGCAACCAGCGACGCCAGCCCTCCGCACGCTGACCGGCGCGTGTGTGTGCAGCCGCACAGGGCATGTGCGTCCACAAACGATCCCGGCCGCCGTGCTGCCGCGGATCCGGCGGGCTCCCCCCCCAAGGGATGCCACAGGCAGCCTGTCTGCCCATTCCCCGTGCGTCGCCGGCCCCCCGATCCTGTCATGCACCCTCCCATCCCGGCCCATCGAGCCGATCTCTCTGCCTCCCAGCAAGTGCCGCCCGCCCCGGAAGCCCTCGAAAGCGTGCGTCTGCACACACCGCTCGTGCGTAAGGTCACAGATGAAGACGGATCCACGAAGACCCATCCGTGCCCGGTCCTCTGTTTAACCAATTGTAGATCAACGGGTTACGAAGTGAATGGCAGATCCTGCGCCGACTGGCACAGGGAATGCCCTTATGCCGGCTGCCCGGTTCGCGTGGCGACGGGTCATCCGCGGTTGTCCGCGTGGGGCGGTCCGGGAAGAGTGGATATCGGAAAGCGGATCGATCTAATTCGTGGATCGAGATAAGAGGGCAAAAGGAGTCCGACGAATGCCTGGAGTGCTTGCAAACCCCATACGGGCGACGTTGGCCATCATGCTGGCGATCGGATTGGCGGCCGTCGTGGCTTGTCAGGGCGATATCACCGGCACCGTCACGCCACTTGCGGGCGGCGGATTCGGCTTCGTACTCGGTGTGGATTCGGCCAACGACAACGCCGCATCGGGCGACACCGCCAACGACAACGGCGTGGCGGATGACGCCGCGAACGACAATGCTAACGATAACGCGGCAGACGATGACGCCGCAAACGACAATGCCGACGATAACGCGGCAGGCGACGACGATTCGGCGGACGACGACAACGGTAACGACAATGCCGACGACTCGGCGGATGACGACAACGGTAACGACAATGCCGACGACGATTCGGCAGATGACGACAACGGTAACGACAATGCCGACGACGATTCGGCAGATGACGACAACGGTAATGCGAACGCCGACGATGACTCAGCAGACGACGACGCGAACGACAATGCTGACGGCGACTCGGGTGACGACGAAAGCGGAAACGACAATGGCAGCGATGACAACGGAAACAGCAACGGTGGCCCGTAAGCCTTACGGGCCTTGAGGGAGGCTCACACGCCTGCCTGCCCCAGGCGTGTGATCCGCTCCCTCGTGCTTCCGGAGTGGGAGAGCAGTGTAAAGTGGGCGCCTCCTGATCGAGAGTGGGAGTCTACAGGCGACCTATCGTGGAAACACGGTGGGTCGTTCTGTTTTATGACATCTTCGGTCTGACCGCGACGGCCGAACCATCCGTGCCCCAACCCCAAGCGGATGCGGCACCCGCCGTTACATATCAGGCCTATCTTCGCATTGACGCGACCGCTCGGGCCGCTAGGCTGGCGACGCCATGCCCTCTTCTCGGCGATCCAACCCGGCCTTGCCGCTCGGGCGCTCGACCGGCGAGCGGATCCGCAGTCTGCGACGCCGCCTCGGTCTGACGCAGACGCAACTCGCCGCGAGGGCGGGCGTCAATCAGGGCTATCTGTCTTCAATCGAGCGCGGCGAGCGCAGGCCGCGGCCGGGCACCCTCCGCGCGATCGCGTCGGCGCTGGAGGTGCCGGAAGCCGTCCTGATCGGCGCGGGCGAAGGTCACGACGCCCCCCAGACACTCGAAACGCTGGACGTGCCGCTGTTCGGCTCGATCCCGAACGGCCCGCCGTCTCAGTCGCAGGAACAGGCCGAACTGTTTCCCATCCTCCGCCACCTCTGGCGTCGCGAGCGTTACTGCCTGCGGTGCGAGTTCAACTCGATGGAGCCGACGCTCAAGCCCGGCGACATCATCCTCGTCGACTACCGTGAGGCCGTGGACCCCGAGTTTGTCCAGGGCCGCATCTGTGCGTGCCTCTACGACGGAAGGCCCACACTCAAGCGGATCAGCGTCGACGACTCCGGCGATCGCCGCGTCGTCATCCTCCGCGGCGACAATCCTCGCGTAAAGCCTATGGTGGCGGATGGGACGGTCGAGTTCGCCATCCAGGGCGTGGCCATATGTCTCGTCAGCAGAGAGCTTTAGCGATCTTTCGCGATTCCATGCCTCTGCCATAGCGCAATATAATATTGCTTTAGATTGACGTCCAGCAATGAGCGCGATATACTCTGTGTGTTCGGTAAATGTTCGCAGTCAGGAGGCCCTCCATGTCACCGGACCACGGCGAGACCACGGAACTGAAGATCACGATCATCCGCGAGCCGGCCTGCGTGCCGATGACCCCGCGGATGCGAGAAATCTGCTGGGACTTCGGCATCCCGCCCCGCGAACCGCCCGCCACGCTCGTCGAAGACCTGCCGCTCCGGCTCCGACCGGGCACGCTCGTCCTGCTGACCGGTCCGTCGGGCAGCGGCAAGAGTTCGGTCCTGTCGGCGATCGCCGACCGCCTCGGCGCGGTCGTCTGGGTGGGCCGCGGGCGCTTCCCGGCCAAGGGGGCCATCGTCGATGCCGTCGCCCCGAGGAGACCGCTCGGCACGGCCCTGCGGATCCTGACGGCCTGCGGGCTGGGCGAGCCTCGGCTGTGGGTCCGGCGCTATGGCGACTTGTCAGACGGCGAGCGGTTTCGGGCGAGCCTGGCCCGGGCGGTCGGGGCGTCGCTGGCCTGTCGGGCTCCGCGTCCCATCCTCTGCGACGAGTTCACCGGCCTTTTGCACCGGCGACTGGCGACGGCCGTGGCCTACAACCTCCGCAAGCTCGTCACGCGCGCCGGGCTGATCCTCATCGTGGCCACGACCCACGAGGACGTCGCCCGCGACCTCCAGCCCGACGTCCACATCCGCCTCGGCGGCCCAGCCCCGGACATCACAAAACAGACCCCGCGCGAAAAACCCATCACGCTCAACCGACGGGCGACCGTCGAGCCGGGCACCGTTCGAGACTATCGTCTTTTCAGCCCGATGCACTATCGGCACCGCGACGGGCTGGGCTTTGTCGACAAGGTCTTCCTGCTGCGCGAGTCGCCGCGCGGCGAGCCGCTGGGCATCCTCGTCTTCGCCCATGCCCCGATGGAACTCGCCCGCCGCAACGACTCGACCGCCGGCCGCTTCCGGCGCAATCTCCGGCGGCTGAACCGCGAGCTGCGCATCCTCCGCCGCCTCGTCATGCACCCCGACGTCCGCGGCTGCGGCCTGGGACACGGGTTCGTCCGCCAGACGCTTCCGGCGGTCGGCGTCCGATTCATCGAATGTCTCGCGTCAATGGGGGCGGTCAACCCCGTCTTCGAGAAGGCGGGCCTGACTCGCGTCGGCCGCTGCCCCCTGCCGAAGGGACGCCTCGCCCTGCTGGCCCGGATGCGCAAGTGGAACATCGATCCGTTCGCGGCGGACTTCTCCATGCGGATCGCCCGCTGTCCGCGCGTGCGGGCGATGGTCGAGAAGACCGTGAATCAGTGGGTCGAGGCGACGCAGGGCGGCATGAACTACCGCGTCCGGGGCCGGCCCGCGGCAGAACTGGCCCGCGCCTTCCGGCAACTCCTCGGCCGGCCGCCGATCTACTATCTCTGGGACCGCCAGGGCGTCTATCCCAAACCCGTCGACGCGGACGGTTCCGACGGAGCCGCTGGACCACGCGCGCCACGTCCGCCGCGCCCGCCACGCGACAAGTCGCGCCACGATCCCGCACGGTCACCGACCGCGCGCCTCCCTCGCCGCTCCCGCCGCCGCCCGCGCCACTGAGCCTGGATTGCGCGGTTGGCTTGATCGTAATGACATGCGTCGGCAGCCGCTCCACAAGCGGCGCGGGGCGCCGGCGCATGCCGTTGTTACGCGACGGCCTATGCGCTGCCTCATGTTCCGTGATACCCAACCGACGGCGCCGGAAAGAGCATCGTTTGATGACCTTGCTTGGAGTAACGTATGAACTGCCGTTCCGCCAGCCGCCTTGCAATTGGTGTCCAGCGGTCGAGCTTCCTTGCGAGCGCAGCCAGATCAAGAACGTTCAGAAGTGTGGCTGTTATAGGCCGCTTCGAGTCCCAGAAGACAAGAGAGCACCAGAACTCCGTCGCGAGCGAAGAAGTGACCAGTTTGTAGAGAACATCACATTCCTCTTCCGAATCACATGGGAATAAGTAGCATGTATCGTCGAATACAATCGGCCGTCCGTCGTAAGGGCCGACCTTGGAGAATCTTAGCTCTTTGTAAAGTCCGGAAATTGCCACCTTCCAAGCCGTAAGCGAATAAGGGCCGATCCCGAAGATTGAGAACGGCGGTCTCTTCGTGTAGATCGAGCTTCCGCGCTTGTTAAGGATGTCGGAGTGGGAGACCAAGTACCTTCGAGCAAGCGGAGCGCGGCGCTCAAGGTCAAGGGGCGACTCTTCCATGGATCGTTGAGGAATCAAGAGGAACCTGCGAGGCTCGCGCCCGTGAACAATATCGGAACTCTTCAGGAGAGGAAAAACAACGTCGGTTTCGATGGAAACGTGCTCGCCAAGACCATTGATCAGAGCGCCTTGTTGCCTTGATAGCTCGAACACCCGACTACAGTCGTGCTTGATGCCTGAACGCCATCCAATCAGTCCGTCACAGTACAGGAAAGACAAACGGCGATATGCCTCAAGATTGGCCACAAGACGATGCTCGCGGAGGCCAAAACGTGATGAAGGCGTCGTTGAGCGCAGAGTCTCATAGACCTCACATTCTGTCGATCTTGAACCTGGCTTCAAGCGCACGACCAGAAAGCAGGCGTCGACCGACGCGCCGAACTCCTGAATGGCGTTGATTCGATAAACGGCCGCCGACTCAATCTGAGCGCCGTTGGACCACGAAGAGTGGAGGAGTTTTCTGGCAACAGCGGTCTTACACAGCACGGCCATTGCCCCGACGCGGCCTTGCAGCCACCTCATGGTCTCACGCAGCATCCACTCCGAGATGTCGAAGTTGGAGCGGCCGGTGAGGGCATCGATTCCACGCAGGCCGTCAATGTTGGCTTTTGGTGGAAGGTTGGCGCCTGCGAGTGATCCCACCGCCGCATTGGTTACCCACGGAGGGTTGCCAACTACCAGGATGGGATCGGGCAACTCCGAGAGCACACCGTCCCAATTGACCTTGAAGAAGTCGCCGCACTCGACTCGCGCATCCGGATGATCGGAAACGGCCACCAGGGAGACCTGCACATGATCCGGGTTGCAGTCGAAACCCCGCACGGCAGCCACTCCCGGGAAGGCTCGAAGAGCGGCGCCGAGGAACGCGCCTCTGCCGCATGTGGGTTCCAGTATGGAGGAAGGGGACAGATCTAAGCGCGCCAGCAGCCTGCAGGCCTCATGCGCGAGACCAAGTGGCGTTTGGAAGTCCCCAAACTCGACCTTCTGTTTCGCTCGTTCCGTGCTCATTTGACGCGAACCACGCCTGGGACTGCGCCCGCCTTGTCGATCACGCGCCCGTATTGGAGCCGCCATTGCAGGGCATTGGAGATAGTGAGGTATCCGACTTGGGGCCGTTTCTCCAGCAGTTCGTCAGCGATGGTAGAAGCCTCGATCTCCGCAACTGGGAGCATCTTATCGCTCATGAACGCGATCAGGTCATCCTTGTTGCCGTCATTGTTGAGGATGCTCAGGAGTCCCGTGGTCATCTGGAAATCGGCAGTGCGCCCCGCTTCCACGAAGATCACATGGAGTATGTTCAGCCGGCCCGTGGAGTTATCGGGATTGTCCGTCTTCTCGTAGACGAAGACCAAAAGAGAGTAGCCCAAGCCGTAGATTTTCTGGCGTGCGGACTTGTACGGACACGAAGACTGCGGCTGTTTGATGCTGGTCACCTTCATGTCCACGCCCAAGCCGGGAAAATCAATGCCCTTCGCAGAGGACCCCTCCTCGTATTCGTACTTTCCGTGAAGATGAGATTGAAACTTGTGCTCAAAATACGTACCCACAGTCTTGCCGTTGTCGACGCCGAACAGGGTAGGCTCATCGTGGCTGGATTCGATGTCCGCAAACATCTTCGCTTCAATCCTCAAAGATTCGACCGTCAACTCAGGCATTCATGATTCTCCTTCCGCCACCTACCTCAGGAGTAGATAGCTCCGCATACCCTACAGAACTTTGGTTCCGTCCGCACAGCACGTTTCTGTGGCGTTCGCCAGAAGCGTGCTCAACCCCTTATCTTCTGTAGGTCGCGCCGTGTCTCGCGGTTTATCATAGCACTCTCTGCGGCGGGCCCCATTCCGTCCCGTAGCACGGGGTGAGGGACTGGCGCGCTGGCAAGGCCGCACTCGTCTAATTCACGCCCGCCCCGGTCTTCCGGATTCGGCCGGCGCCTCCGCGGCACTACTTCGCCGGGTAGTAAATCCCACCATTCCTTCCCCGTTTCACGGTCAGGAGCTTTGCCTGGGACAGGGCTCCCAGCAATGTGTTCACTTGGATGCCAGTTCCGTCAAGCAGGGCAATCACACGAGGTCGCACGGTCCTGCCGGACGCGCGGATATCTGAGAAGGCTTCGAGCGCCGACTTTATTAGATTGCGATTGCGGTTGCGGAAATCCGTCCAGCGTCGCATGTACGGGAGTCGCTTGAGGTACCGTGACAAGACCTGCTCCTTGAGCGTGTTGTAGGTCTTGTACTCGATCCGGTTACGCCCCTGCAGATCCGAGATGATCGGTCGGACTTCACCTTCACGGTCCAAGGCTTTCTGCGCGCTACGCTGACTTCGTTTTCTCCTCGTATATAGTGCGAGCACGAAGTCAGCGGGAAGCGCATGCGCCACGCCGACCTCAAGCGAGACATTCGGGTTGCCATCTGTCGCGTCGAAAATGCAGCCGGCCGATTCACGAATCAGAGTTGTGATGTGCTCGAGAAGGTAGTCGGTCGAGCTGATGGCTGCGGTGTCGGCAAGGACGATATGAAGCGGCGTTTCCCTCTCCAGTTCAGTCTTGAGCTTGTCGTAGTTCTTGCGGATAGCCCTCAGGAACGGGCAACCTACGAATACCTGGTGGATCTTCTCCATGGGCTCGATCCCTCATGCGTGCGGCTAACAATGATTAGCCTGATCCGCATGACATGCGGAACTTCGGTTCCCTGTACGTATAACACGCCTCGGGGGCGTGTGCAAGGGGAGCGCGCGGTTTCGTATCTTGACACCCGCCAAAGCTTCTTGCGACGGCTCGCTCATCGAGCTGGGCTCGAGCGGGGACGCGCCCATCGCGTTCTGATCCGCCCCCCGCCTCCGGAGGGGATGGGGGACCCGAACACCGAGCAAGAGGCGGGTGCGTGTGGGACGTACCCTGCCGCATCTACCACCGCGGCTACGGCGGCTCGGCGAAGCTTTCGCCCGAGTCACGCGCCGACGCGAGGCTTGACGTCCCATGTTGCAGCCGCAGGAACGGGAGTGATGCCGCCGCGACGACGGCCGCCGTGAGACAGGTAAGCTGCGAAGCGGAAAAGGGTCCCACCGGCATGCGCAGCTCACCGGCAGCGCGGAACAACTCCGTCAAGGGTCGCCCAAGGCCATACAACAGCACGAACCAGGCGACAAGCGTCCCTTTCCAGCGGTGATTGTCTAGTTTCGCAAGGACAATCATGATCACAACCAGCACGAGGATCTCATAGAGCGGCGTCGGGTGACGGGGGATGCCGGCAGGGCCGCGCGCGCCGTGCGCCAGCGCCATCGCCCACGGAACGGTGGACTCGGCTCCGTAGCAGCACCCGTTCACAAAGCACGCGACCTTGGCCAGGATCATCGGCACCGGCAGCGCCAACACGACGATGTCCAGCATCATCCGCCGGTCTCGAGCCAGCACGAGCACGCCCGCCACGGCCACGGCCAGGTACGCCAACGGACCGCCCCAGGCCCCAAGCCCGAAGTAGTAGCTGATGTCAAGATAGTTGCGCCAATCGAGTCGGCCGTTGAGCAGATCGTAGAGAATCTTCGCGCCCACGCACATGCCCCAGGTATAGCACAGCCCCAAACCGAGGCCGGCCTTCCAAGTCACACCGCGCTTTCGGCACAGCCGGATCGCCAGCCACATGTGCACGATCATGCTGAGGACGTAGAAGACCATATAGGTTCTGAGGCTGCCTATCGTTGGCCACATGCTTGTCGCCTCTCAAAACCGGCCGTATCCGTTCAGCGGCCCGTGGTGAAGTGAAGGATTCTCGATAATGCGCGAGCGTCGTGCGCAGAGGGCAAACCGGCGGCTCGGGATCGCGGGGATCGGCTCAATCCTCCTCGATGTGATCCAACGCCCAAGCGCAGCGCGGCTCGGCGGCCGTGCGAGAGTTCACGCGCAGGGTCAGAACCCTGCGCGAATAAAGACCCGTTCCGCGAGGCGAGCAAAGCCATGATGACAGCGTTTCGAGTCATCCGACAGACCTCCCTACACGGCTGACAACGATCCAACTGCTGCATACCATGCCTCGGGGTCGCCTGCAAGACAAGTGCTCAGGTTCGCATCATGGCGCCCGGCAAGTCCTTGAGGCGACGGCTCGTCCGCCGAGAGGGACTCGATTGGGGACGCGCCGTTCGCGCTCTGATCCGTGCCCAAGACCCGCAAGGGCTGGGGCACCCGCGCCGAAGACCGAAAGTCTGTCCCCCAGGGGCTGGGTGCGCCCGGGATGCATCCTACGGCGGCTACTGCGGTGAACGCGGTGCTGACGGCGGCGGCAGTTGGCGGAGCATGCGGCGGGCTTCGGAGCGCGCGGGGTTGGCGAGCGCGAGGTCGGTCAGGATGCGGCGGGCGGTGTGAGGGGCGGCCGGGGCGCGCTGTCGCGCGAGCAGAAGCAGGCTTTCGTAGGCCGTGCGAAAATCCGCGCTCGCTCGCACGGCGTCGAGCCAGGCCCGAATCGCCTTTTCTTCGTCGCCGCCGGTGAGCGCGATCAGACCGCGCAGATAGAGGTTCCGGGCGCGAAGATAGCCGGACAGCCGCGCGGCGAAGTGGCGATCCCCGGGGCTGTCGGCGATCACCTCCGGCAGGGCGGCAGGCTCGAACGCCTCGAGCAGCGCCTCGAGGTTTGCGTAGGGCGGGTCGGAGCGTGTATAGACAAACCGCGGGGCGGCAAAGGCCACGACCGGGCGATCGTCGGTGTTGAGCGGTCCGTCGCCGGCGAAGCGGGCCAGCCCGTCGCTGGACCCGATGTAACAACCGAAGAGCTGCAACCCGTTGCGGAGCGCGACGCGCACGAGGGCGGCGGCGAGGGCGGCATCCTGCACCCGTCGTTCATACCACTCGCTCTGGTAACTCACCCGATCGAGCGTGCCCACGAGGGCGAGCATGGGGTTGTCCACGTTGAAATGGGCCATAAACGCCATCGCCTGTGGAAAGACGCGTAGAAATGATCGGATCACGACCTTGAGCACGCGGCCGTCCAGTTGATAGAGCGGGATCCACTGGCAAAACAGACCGCCGTCGTCGAGACGCTGCCGGACCGCCCGGAAGTGCTCGACGGTGTAGAGCGTGCCGGAGCCGTCGCGCGCAGGCTGGAACAGGTCGGCAACGATGACGTCGTAACGGCGGTCGGCCGTGTGGATGAAACGCCGGGCGTCCGCCACGAAAACCGACAACCGCGGGTTGTCCAGGGCGGCAGCATTCTCCGAACGAAACAGCGGCATCAGATCGACCGCCTCGGGGAGCAATTCGACGCCGTCGGCGTGAAGCTGCGGATAGACGGCCGCGGTCGAGAAGGTCACGCCCGTCCCCGTCCCAAGAAAGAGTGCGGTGCGGGGCCGGGGATGGAGCAGGAGCGGGATGTGTGCCCGGCGCCGCTCAACAAACGTGGCGGGGCCGGTGCCGCCCATTTGAAACTTGTCGTTGACCTTGAGGATGCGGCGGCCGTCCGACGTGTCGATGACGGCGACGGCGGCCATGACACCCTCGCGTGAGGCGACGATACGATCGCCGGGGCCGGTCTCGATCAGCAGGAGCGTGTCGGAGTGGACGATCAGGCCGGCGAGCAGGGCGACCGCGGGGACGATCCATCGCAGGCGGAACTGCGGCGCGGCGGCGAGATAGCCGGCGGCGACGCAGATCAGGGCGATCCGGCTGCCCACCGCCGGGAGCAGGAGGACGCCGAACAGCAGCGGCGCCAGCGCGCCGGCAAACGTGTTCAATGCGAGCGCAGCGCCGACCCCGCCGCCGGTTCGCCGGGCTGCCTGGGCCAGATGACTGAAGGTGGCGCCCATCAACAGCGTGGGCAGGAGAAACACCGCGACGGCCAGGACCATCTCCGCCGCAACGGAGCCGGCCGGCCCGCCGCCGAATGCGGTCCGGCAACCCTCATAGAGTTCGCGGGCGTTCCACAACATGACGACGCCGAAGCCGCACGCCAGCGACAGTGCGCCGAGCAGGGCGGTCAGGAACGGCGTGGCGGCGGCGCGCCGGCCGAACGCCTGATAGCCGGCGGCGCCGGCGGCGGTCCCGAGCAAATAGACCGACAACGCCGAGGCAAAGCTGAAGACCGTGTTCTCCAGAACCTGGGCCATGACCCGCACGCCCAGCACCTCATAGCCGATGCCGAGCAGACCGGTAACAAAGACGGTGGTCCACAATCGGGCATCGGCGGGACGCCGCTCGACGGTCGCCTGAACCTCGAGGCGCCGGGCCTCGGAACGGGCCGGTCCGAGCAGCACGAGGACGGCGCAAACCAAGTTGACGCCGGCCAGAACAACCAGCGTGGCGCGATAGCCCGCCGCCGGTATCAAGACAAACGTACTGATCAGAGTCCCGGCCACCGCGCCGAAGGTGTTGGCCGCATAGAGGCCGCCGACACTCCGCCCGTCTCGCCGGAGGCGGCTGAACAGCCGGTCCATCGCCGGAAGGGTCGCTCCCATGGCGATCGTCGCCGGCAGCAGCACGAGAAACGGCACCGCGAACGCCACCGCCCACTGGCGAACCGGCGACGGCGTCAAGCCGGTGAGTCCGCCGACGCGTTCATTGGCCCACGGGATCAGGCGGATCGTCGCCAGCGCCCAGAGGCCGATCGCGCATTCCAGAGCGACATACCAGTGTCCCGGCACGCGGCTGCGGCTGACGACTCGATCCAACGCCCAGGCGCCGATCGCGAATCCGCCGAAATAGGCCGCCACCACGGCGAGCAGCCCGGGGAACTCGTGGCCCAGCCCGACGGCGAACAGCCGCGTCCAGACGATTTCATAGCCAAGCCCGGCCACGCCCGACAGGAAGAATACCGGGTAGATCAACGAGACTCTGGGGCGCGCTGGTGTCAACGACGACGACTCCCACCCGCCCGGCACGCCGTGCGGCGAAGACGAGAGCGGTATCGAGTGCGGACGAACGCCGGTGCATCACTCGCCCGCGAACGCGAACGCGAGCATCGTACTCCGCGCTGCACCGGTTCGCCACGACCGTTTCCCCCGGAGCACCGGCGGACAAGTCGCCAGTGGCACCCGGGTGTGTACGCATTGTCATGCACGGCTCTTGAACGATTCAAGCCATATCCGGACGTCGCCACGCGGGCGGAGTGCTCCCACGCAACCGGGCGCCGTATCGGCCGCTCAGCCAGATGGAATTGAACCGCCGCGATCCCACAGCCGATGGGGATAGACGAACGGAAACCGGTACATGGACATCAACATGGCAGAAAACCCGGCGTTCGGGGCGAGACTGCCGGACAGAGATAGGAACGATACCGTGGGACGTGCCCGGCACCCGACTGTTCCATAAGGACCCGGCATGACAAAGTCCACCGCGACGGGCGCTCTGGTCAAGACGATTCGCCTCGATACGGCGGCGCTCGATGCGATCCTGGACCGCCTCGACAACATCGGCGAAAAGGGCGACAAGAGCCGCCGCGCGTCGGAACGATACTCCTATCGCATCAAGTCCTGTGTCGTCCACGTTCAGCAAACCGAAGGCGCCAGTTTTACGCCCTATCGCATCGCGATGCGAGAGATCGGCAGCAGCGGCGCCTCTTTTCTGCACGGGGGGTTCGTTCACCGCGGCTCCAAGTGCGTCGTGGCACTCATCAACACGCATGGGGCATGGCAGGAGATCAGCGGCGCCGTCGTTCGATGTCGATACCTCGAACAGGGCGTGCACGAGATCTCGGTCAAGTTCGACTCCGACATCCAGGTAACAGACTATTGTAGGGATGCGCTGAAATCCCGTGTCCTGCTGGCCGACGATGATCCCTCCATCGTCCGCCTGACGGTGTTTCTTCTCAATCAGCTCCACGCCGAAGTCGAGCACGCCGAAAACGGACAGGTCGCCGTCGAAAAGGCCCTGAACGGTACCTTTGACGCCATCCTTATGGATATGGATATGCCTCTCCTCGACGGCTTCGAGGCCACGCGGCAACTCCGCGCCAAGAGCTATCGCGGCGTGATCGTCGCCCTCACGTCCCTGGGCCGGCCAGCCGACCGCCAGCGATGTCTGGATGCCGGATGTGATCAGGTGTTGGGCAAGCCCGCGGGGCGCAAAGAGTTCGCCAGATTGCTGGACATGCTGAGACAGGAACCGTTGCTCAGCGCCTACCACACGGACCCGGCTATGGCCGACATCATTTCCGCATTTGTCGGAGAACTGGGCGCGAAACTCCGCGCGATCGAGGGCGCCTTCACGGCATCGGATCTGCCCACGCTCCAACGGCTGGCACGCAACCTCAAGGGCGAAGCGGGCGGCTATGGATTCAATCCAATCACCGCCGCCGCCGAGAAGGTCGAGGCCGCGATCATCAACAAGGCCCCCAATGACAAAGTGACGGATGCGGTCGATGAGTTGGCGCACTTGTGCCTGCGGGCACGATCACCCGTAAACGCGACTCAGCCACCCGACGACGCGACGTCCGACGACGAGGCCAAGCCCGAGCCGACGAAGTAGCCGCCTCGTTCCCGCGCCGTTCGCGATGAGAGCGTGATCCCTCCCCGCCCGGTTCTTCCGTCCGGCCAGATCGACATTTCCGCGCGCCCGAGCCACAATGGCCGCCATGTTATGGATTCACCAGGCGTTTGGCGACTCGACGGCCGCCGTTTCCCAAGCGAGGACGAGGATGACCTCACGATGCATGCTCCCGGTTGTGCTCCTGTTGCTCTTGGTTCCGATCCGGCCGGCCGCCGCCGAACCCAAGCCCCTCCAGTTCGACATCACCTTCGACCCCTCGATCCGAACCGAGCCGTTCACCGGCCGCGTGTTGATCTTTCTGGCCGACGCAAAGGAGGGCGGCGGGCTGCGGCGGCTTCTGCCGGGCGGCGGAGCCGACGAGCCGCGGTTGAAGCACTCGTGGCTCAGCCGGGACCCGATCTTTTCGACGGATGTCAAGGACTGGAAACCCGGCGAGCCGATCCACGTGAAAAAGCCCAACGGCTTTCCCTACGCGATCGGCGACGTGCCGAAAAAACGCTATCGCATCCAGGCCGTGATGCACACGAATCCGGACCGGCCGCACTCCGGCAACGCCCCGGGCAACCTCTACAGCGCGGTCGTCACGCAGAAGCTTGATCCGGCAACCGGCGGCGCGGTCCGCCTGAAAATCGACAAACGCGTCGATCCGCCCCGGCACGCGATGAAGATCAAGCACGCGGAGGTTGTCAAACTGCGAAGCGACCTGCTCTCAAAGTTTCACGGCCGCGACATCGTCATGCGGGCGGTCGTTATCCTTCCGGACGAATACGAAACCGAGCCGGAGCGGCGGTTCCCCACCCTCTACATCGTGCCCGGCTTCGGCGCAGACCACTACCAGGCCGCGCGCTATGCCATGCTGTTCGGCAGCTTCAAGACGCCCTTCGTCCGCGTCGCGCTGGACGCGACCTCTCCGCACGGCCACCACGTCTTTGCCGATTCGGACAACTGCGGCCCACGCGGCACGGCGCTGGTGCGGGAGTTCATTCCCTATCTGGAGCAGCGATTCCGACTCATCGCCGAGCCGCGCGCCCGGCTGCTGACCGGCCATTCCTCCGGCGGCTGGGCCACCCTGTGGCTTCAGATCAGCCACCCGGATGTCTTCGGGGCGACGTGGTCGACCTCGCCGGATTCGGTCGACTTCCACGATTTCTGCGGCATCGACCTCTACAATACTCAGACGAATGTCTACACGGACGCGAAGGGCGAACGCCGGCCGATCATGCGCCGGGGCGGCAAGGTACGACTGCACATCGACGATTTCGCACGCATGGAAGACGTACTCGGGCCCGGCGGACAGCTTCACTCGTTCGAGGCCGTGTTCGGACCGCGCGGGCCGGATGGCAAACCCGTGCCGGCGTTCGACCGCCGAACCGGCGAGATCAACCGGGCCGTGCTGAAGGCGTGGCGGCGCTACGACATCGTCGAAAAGATCGAACGCGAGTGGAAGACGCTCGGCCCGAAGCTCGCCGGCCGGATCACGGTCATCATCGGCGACGAAGACACCTTTTACCTCGAAGGGGCCGCTCGGCGGCTCAAGGCCGCGTTCGAGCGCCTCGGCGCCGACGCCCGCGTCATCATCGTGCCCGGCAAGGACCACGGCAGCATCATGTTCAGCAAGCCGTTCCGAAACATCGTCGACGAGATGAGCGAACGGTTCTTGCAATCGGAGCGGAGCACCGGCGACCGGCGCTCCTCGCAATCGCGCGCGCCCGTACCTCGGCACGGTTCAATCGCCCAGCTGGACCGAGAATCCCTTCTCGGTCCCAACGGAATGAGCCTCCTTCCCATGTCACAGTCCAATGGGCACGGCTATCGGGGGAACAGCCCGGTAGAGCACGCATTGCCCACCGCCTTCAGCAACAAGTGGGTCCGGGCCTCTGCGGTGCAAAAGGAAGGTGGGCAGTGCCCAACCTCCGGCCGGGTTGTGTGATGGCACGTCCATGCGCGGATTCTCCGCCCGCAATCGCCGGCGGGATTGAACCGCCGGCGAGTCACGCTGCCCGGACGCTGTTGATGGGGCTGATCCAAACGCGCCGGGCCCCGCGGGCGACCTGATCCAGGCCCCGCGGGCGCCCGGCGGACCGTGGCTGCCGTCAGCAGCCAACTCGCGTTGATTCCTACGGGCAGCCGCTGACGCAGGACCAGCCGACCTGATTCGTGCAGGTCGACTGTCGGATGCTCACCAAGCCGTTGTTGGTTCCACAGATACAGATGTCGAGATCGTCGAAAGAAGAGCCGCGGGCTTCAGCCCGCGCGGTCGCACAAATGTGTGTAAACGCTGGACGCGCGATCGAATGACCGCGCGGGCTGAAGCCCGCGGCTCTTCAGCGCAACAACGATGCCTTGGCCTTGACCCGAATGCACCCGTCAAACGTGACCGGCAGGGCGCCGCTCGTCGGGCCGATGTGCATGTTGCCGTTTGCGTCGAAGTTGCCCGCGCTGTCATTCACGGTGATCGACGCCCCGAGG